>NZ_JBEYVI010000005.1:0-138844 GCF_040643955.1 Streptomyces sp. NPDC047061 | reverse complement strand
AACTCGCGGGTCGGCGGGAGGCGGCCGGGGACCACGAGCGGGCCGAGTCCTTGTACCAGCAGGCAGCCGACGCGGGCAGCGCCGCAGCGATGGTCGAGCTGGCCCGAAAGCGTGAGGCGGCCTGGAAGCCCGATCATGCCGAAGCACTCGCACGGCAGGCTGCCAACGCCGGAGACGCCACAGCGGTGGCTGAGCTGGCGCGGAAGCGGGAGCAGGCCGGGAAGTACGAGCGCGCCGAGGAACTGGCACGCTACGCCGCCGACGCCGGAAACAGCCTTCCTCTGGCTGAGCTGGCGCGGAAGCGGGAGCGCACCGGGAAGTTTGAGCGGGCCGGTGAGCTGGCCCGGCTGGTCGCCGCGGCGGGAAACACCACTGTGCTGGTCGACCTCGCGGGTCGGCGGGAGGCGGCCGGGGACCACGAGCGGGCCGAGTCCTTGTACCAGCAGGCAGCCGACGCGGGCAGCGCCGCAGCGATGGTCGAACTGGCCCGGAGACGGGAGGCGGCCGGGGACCACGATCATGCCGAAGCACTCGCACGGCAGGCTGCCAACGCCGGAGACGCCACAGCGGTGGCTGAGCTGGCACAGAGCCGAGAGAAGACCGGCAAGCTGCGGAGGGCTGAGGAACTGGCGTTCCTTGCTGCCGCCGCCGGACACTCAAGCATTCTGTGGCTTCTGATGTACATGCGGGAGGACGCGGGGCTCCACCAGCAGGCTGAGGAACTGGCACGTAAGGCCGCCGGTTTCGGGTGCAACGGCCCCGTTGCTGATCTGGCGCGGAAGCGGGAACGGGATGGGGAGTTGGAGCGGGCCGAGGAACTAGCCCTGCTGGCCGCCGAGGCGGGAAACCCCAGCATCCTGGTCAGTGTCGCGCGGAGACGAGAAGAAGCCGCGGACCACCGGCTGGCTGAGGAGTTGGCTCGGCGCGCCGCCGACGCCGGAAACAACAGCGTTTTGGTCGAGCTGGTGCAGGTGCGGGAGCAGGAGGGGGAGTACGAGCGGGCCGAGGTACTGGCCGGGCACGCTGCCGACGCGGGAAACGATCTTTCCGTGAACTACCTGGTGCAGGTGCGGGAGCGGGCCGGGGAGTTGGAGCGGGCCGAGGAACTGGCGCTGTTGGCCGCCGAGGCGGGAAACCCCGGTGCCCTGGCCGCGCTCGCGGACCGGCGGGAGGCAGCTGGGGATCACCAGCGGGCGGAGAAGCTTTTCAGGTCGCTCGCGGGCCTCGGCTCCGACCGTGCCTTGGCTGATGTGACAAGGCTGCTGGAGAGAGCGGGAGATCACGACGCGGCTGAGGCCCTTGCTCGGCAGACTGCGGCCGTGGGTAACTACCGACCCGCAGTTGAGCTGGCGCGGATGCGGGAGGCGGCGGGCGACCATGATCGGGCGGAGACGCTGGCACGGCTGGCCGCCGATGCCGGAGACAGCAGTGCCCTGGTCGAACTGGCCCGGCGGCGGGAGCAGGCCGGGAACTCGGAGCAGGCCGAAGAGCTTGCACGGCAGGCGGCCGACGCTGGCGACGGCGATGTCCTGGTCGAGCTGGCGCAGAAGCGAGAAGCGTCCGGAGACGATGGGTGCGCCGAGGTTCTCTTCCGGCAAGCCGCAGACGCGAGTGAAGTCCGGCGGGCTGCATTCATCCAGCGGTGGCCGGATGGTCTGGATCCGGATGGCACACCCGCGTCTCCATGGTCTTAGCCGCAGCCTTCAGGACGAGCCCTTGGCCGATCGCCAAGCCATGGCTGATCGACCTCGGAGGGCCATCGGTCGTGATCGATCTCCGGGACGTGACAATGGCCGATCGCGGTGCGAACGGTCATCGGCCATGACCGATGACCGGGGACATGCAAGAGCGGCGAGGTGTCGCTCTGCATCGAGTGCCGCCTGGCGGCCGCTGGCGACGGTGATGGACTGGCGGTAGGTGTCGACGTCGGCGGCGAAGACGCTTGGGATGTTCGCCGAGGTCGGCGCAAAGGAACCGGATGCTGCGGGCGGCCATTGCTGAGCCGCCGACGACCGACTTCCACACAAGCGAGGCTGTGATCGGTGCGAGGGACCGGTCGCGGCCTCGCGCCGCCTTGCCCTGTACGGCGCGCACCACCTCGGCCGCAGCTGACAATCAGGAGTGTGAAGCAGAGCCGCCAGACCTGACTAGCGCGGCCAGTACCGCGGCGGTGCCTTGCCAGGGTCAACCAGATCGAACCGCTGTTTGCTGCCAGGGTTCAGCCCTTTGATGTGGACGAGCTGCTGACCTTCCGATGTCTCGAGGTCACGGACGATCAGCGGCATGGCAGCGATCACCGCCCCCATGGCTAGGCCCAGACCCACCATGCCCTTGTGGCCATGGCTGAACCGAATGTGGTGCATGCCTGACTTCTTGATGGCGGCCGTCTCCGATGGGTCCTCCAGCTGACGCCCGTCCTTCGTGAGGAAGGCTTCGAAGCCTCTCTTCGCGGCGTCAGGGAGCAGGGCGAGATCCTTCTTCCCGGCCCACTTGAGCTCGCTGACGTGGCGCACCTCGTGCTCATGCAGCAGCCGCCTGAGTATCTCCAGCATCTGCACCGGGACGTTCTCGTCGATGAGGATTCGCATCAGACAGCGCGCGGTCCCGGGCTGTAGCTGTCGACGTAGAGAGCGAAGGACACCGCGTCACGGGCGGCCTCCGCTGTCACACCTGGGTAGTAGTCGGCGATCTTCTCGGGAGGGATGCCGTCCTCCACGAGCTCGGCCACGGCATCGAAGGGGACACGGGTGCCGGTGATGACCGGCTGCCCGCCCTGGGTCTCAGGATCGACGCTCACATGCTGCTTGGGTCTTAGAAGATGTGGAACGACCACGCCGGCGCGAGGCGCGAACTCCTGGAGGATGTCAGCCATGGTGGCGATCACTCGCTGTCCGGGATGCTTGACCAGGTCGGTCGCATGATCGTCGTTCGGGTCGCCCACCAGGACGATGGAGTCGCCCTCGGCCACCAGGGAGTAGCTGGACAGGTGCTCGACCTCGCCGAACCGCTTCAGCGTGGCCAGGGCCTTCCGGATCTTCTGCAGCGACACATCCTGACGCAGGATCGCGAACGCGCGCAGCGCCAGCACGTCCCGGAAGGAGTACAGAGCCGGCTTAGCTGCAAGCTCGGGACAAAGAACCGGACCGTTGCCACGGTCCTGCCGCCAAGACCGAAGCTGCCCGGTCGTAGCCCCAGAGAGGGCCGCAGCCATACGAGTCGAGTACGCCATGGTCCACCCCCTCCGGTTCTCGTAAGTTCCACTACACGCCAGCATCCCAGTTCCGCGCCTGTGGACGCTACAGGACGTGGGACGAAGGGCTCAGAAGCAGGCTCTTTGCGGCACGAAAAGCCTGGCCTGCCAGCGTGCGGGCAAAGCGGGGCTGCGGTAGGCCGAACGAGACCGATGCTCGTGACCCCGGATCGGCTAGAGCTTGATGCACTACGCTGTTTCCGCGCGGCTGACCTGCGAGAACGGTCATCGGCTCTGCCCCGGGTGAAGGGGGCAGGATGCCTTTCTCATCCCAATGGGGGTGTGTAGCCCCCCGTTTCGAAACCCCTCGACCTGTCGGCGGATCTGGCCGCTCATCGGGGTGCTGTCCTGTCTCGGTAGGGTGTCCGAGGGCCGTTCCCAGGGGCTGATGGGAACGTGATGGGAACATGAGGATGAAGAACGATCGAGAAAGACTGAGAAGTGCCGAGTGCGCCGAGGGCCTGTGAGCTGCTGGTATCACGCAGGGTGAGTAAGGTTGAGATGATCCAAGAAGATCATGTGCCGACTCGTAATGCGTAGGTCTCGGGTTCGAATCCCGAAAGCGGCTCTTTTGGAATCCCGGTTCAGACAGTGTCTGGACTGGGATTTTTTGTTGGGTGGTGGTGGGTGTGAGGTCGTTGATCCGGGGGTCAGCGGCGCTGGGGGTCGGCGGTGCGCCAGTGGTTCACGTCGTAGGTGACCTGGCGGGTGCCGGGCTGGAGGGCCGTGGTCAGGGAGATGGTGAAGGCGTCAGGGGTGAGGGGCGAGCCGTGGGTGAGGAGGAGGGCCGCTATGCGGGTGCGTAGTTCGTCGCGGATCCGGGTGGCCATGGCGGTGGTGGTGCGGAGGTTCGGGTGCGGGGCGGAGTCGTGGGCGGTCAGGTCGGTGGTCGGCAGCGGGAGGCCGTGGCTCTGGTTCCAGAGGCCGGTGCGGACCAGGTGTTCGGCCAGGAATTCCAGCTTGTAGCCCGTGCTGTCCGCCATCGGGCCGGACGCGTCGAAGGGGATGGAACGGTGCTCGGGCGCGGAGACGGCGTGGCCGTGGAGCACGACCAGGGTGAGGGGGTTCGCCTCGGCCGAGACGTGGTCGGAGAGGAGTTCCGCGTGGCTCTCGTGCATGGTCTCTCCCGGTCGCCTGCTGTACGAGCGGAAGTACCACTGGGCCTTGCCGTCGATCAGCGGGGCGGTGCCCTTCATCGCCGCGGCGGCCTGGCCGAAGGTGTGGTCCTGCTCCGCCTCGGGCGCGCGCCGGTCGCGGGCCTCCTTCGCCGTGACCAGCAGATCGGCCACCCTGGCCCAGGACCTGAGGGTCTTCAGGCGCTCCGCGGGCACGTCGGCCTGTTCCGCGTACCGCACGCGTTGGTGCAGCGAGGCGGCCACCTCGCGCAGGGCGGCGGCGGAGCTGCGCAGGTTCTTCTCGACCGCCGTGTTCGTCTCCGCATCGTTCCTGCTGACCCGGGCGTGGTTCTCCAGGGTGATCTGGGCGCGGCCGTCCTCGCTGGCCAGGACGACGGACGCGAAGTGGTAGCCGAAGTGTGAGCCGTTGCTCGCGCCCGGCTTGGCGTAGTTGAACTTCAGGGTCGGCCTGCCGGACTCGTCGGCCGCGTTGATCGACTGGACCATGTAGCCCTCGCCCACCTGGGCCCAGGCACCCTCGTTGAACCCGGTGTGCCGGGCCGCCCGGGCCAGCGCGTCCCGGCGCGGGTCGTCCAGCTGTTCGTAGCTGAGCGCGCTGCCGTACTCCCGGCCGGGCAGCGGTGCGCCGCCCTGACCGCCCACGCCCCGGTTGTCCCGGGCGATCTGGGCGGCGGCCCAGACCGGGCCGGTGGCCGCCGGGTCGATCTCGCCGTCGGCGACCCGGGCGAGCGACTCGGCGAGATGGTGGGTGCCGGTGACCTCTGCCGTGTCCAGGGCGCTGATCCGGCCGGTCGCGACCTGCCGCTGTGCTCTGAACACCACGTTCGAGGCCCTGACCTGGCCGGACACCATCTGGGCGAAGTCCCGGCAGGCCTCCTCCTCGGACCGGCCGGAGCTGGTCAGGAAGCGCGGGGTGACCCGCAGGAGGCGCGTACCGGGTCCGGGCTCTCCGTCGGTCCGGGGCAGGACGAGGGAGACCTCGGGATCGGCGTCCAGCCGTACCTTGCTGCCGGCGGCGGCCAGTTTCGTGTTGGACTCGGCGACGGCCCGCTCGGTGGCGTACGCGTGCTGGCTCAGGCCGCCGGTGTCGATGGCCAGGGTGCGGTCACGCGACACCCGGATCGCGGGGTGGTCCCCGGCCCGCACCTCGCCGAGTTCCTGGGTGGGCAGCAGCAGCGCGGGAGCGTCGGGGGCGGACCGGACGGAGTGGACGGCCGCGAGGTGGGTGGCGGGCAGCCGGCGGAAGAGCACGGCGTCGGCGTCGGCGGCCTGGACCGTGTACCTCCTGGTGACCAGCGGCTCGGGGCGCAGATGCGCGAACTCGTCGCGGCCGAACTGCGTGGTGGCGGCCCAGTGCGCGTTGCTTCCGGACAGCTCGATCCGCTCCACCGTCGTCCTGTGCGTCCGGACGGACACGAGGTCGAGGGCGCCGTCCGACGGCGTCCACACCTTCTTCCCCGTCGCCAGGAACACGGCTTCCGCCAGCCTGGCGGGGGCCTCGTCATGGCCGCGCACGGCCAGCACGATGTCGGCGTTCGGGGGCCGGTTCGGGTCCTTCGCCAGCAGGTCGGCGAAGTCCTCGGCATCCGTCAGCCGGACGGTGCGGGCCGGGGTCTCCAGCGTGATGTGGCCCTTGGCGGCACGGGCCAGGACGACGTAGGCGTCGTCGGCCCAGGGCACCTCGTGCTGTGCCCGGTCGGTGTCGGCATGGTGGACGTGGTACCGGGCGTGGTCGAAGCGGGGGCGCCCGGCGCCCCGCCAGTTGCGGCCGCCGCCGTCCATCGCGGTGTTCTCGTGCATGACGTCGCGGACCAGCCTCGCGACGTCCGCGGCGGAGCGGCCGGAGAAGGGTGCGGCGGCAGGGGGCCGGGTCGGGGTCGGGGTCGTCGGGGTCGGGGTCGTCGGGTGCGGGTCCGGGGAGAGGAGGGACTCGCGGGCCGCGGCGCCGGTCAGCCCGGGGGCGGTGACGGCCGGCTTTCCGTCCTCGGTGTACGGCAGGTCGCGCAGGACCGGGCCGGAGTCGGTGACCTCGGCTATGGACCGCAGATAGGTGTCGGGTACGTCGATGGTGTCGATGGTCGCCATGAGGCCGGTTCGGTCGGCCTGTTCCTCGTTGCGGCGGAAGAGCGTCGTGGCGTCGTGGTAGCGGTCCGGCAGGCCGCCGTAGTGCAGCAGTTCGTGGAGGGCGCGGGCGTCGTCCCGGACGCCCTCGTGCGTGCCGAGGGGGAAGGTGAACTGGTCCCAGTCGCGCTCGGGGAGCTCGCTCCGGCTGATCTCGACGGCCTCCGGGTGGTCCGGGCGGTGTTCCAGGTCCACGTCGATGTGCAGCTGGTCGCCCGAACCGGGCAGCCGGCGCCCGTTGTTGACGTGTGTGTCCAGCAGCGACTGGAGGCGTTCGCGGTACGGGGCCAGGTCGGCGGGGCCGAACCCGTGGCCGAAGCGTACGGGGAGGTGCAGGGAGAGGTTGCGGACCCAGCGTCCGTCGTTCGCCTGGATCCGGGTGACCGCGGCGCGGACCACGACGTCGCGGCCGGCGAGGAGGCCCGGTGCGGGGCGGTCGGTCGCCGGGTCGCGGGCGGGGTCGTACCGCTCCGTGCGGAGCACGGACCAGACCGCCTGGTCGCGCCGGGGGCGCCACTGGCTGGGGTGCAGGGGCGGTGCCTGCGGTGCTTGCGAGGGTTCGTGGGCTGCGGTCGGGGGGTGGGTGATCGTGACGACCGCGCGGTGGGGGGAGTCCTGGGTGGGGTGGGGGAGGTCAGGGCCGTGGGACTCGGTGGTGACCGTGAACGCGGAGGAGGTGAGGGGGGAGCCGAGGTCGTGCAGGTGGGCGTCCAGGCGGCGGGTGAAGAACTCGCGGACGCGTTCGGCGTGTTCGGCGGCGAGTTGGAGAGAGCGGCCGAAGTGGGGCTGGCCGGCCAGGGACGCGGTGGCGTGGCCGGTGATCTGGATGGTGGGGAGGCTGTGTTCGGTGAGCTGTGCGGCGTTCCGGGCGGTGTCGGCGGCCAGGGTGTCGAGGTGGGTGATCTGGGTGGGGGTGAGGGTGGTGGTGTGTTCGGTGGCGAAGGTGATGTTGTGGGTGTGGGGTGGAGTGGGGGGTGCTGTGGCCTCGGCTTCGCCTTCGGCCTTGGTGTTCCCACCCGCACCACCCGTGACGGTTTCGTGGTCGGGTGCGGGTGGCCCCTGTGGGGCGGATGCGCCATCGGCGGCCGCGGGGGGATGGGGGGCGGTGTACGCGGGGGCCTGGGGTTGGACGTGCACGGAGGGATGGGGTTCGGCGTGCACGGAGGGATGGGGCTTGGCGTGTGCGGGGGCCTGGGGTTCGGCGGGTGCGGAGGGCAGGGGTGTGGTGGGGCTCTCGGAGCGGGGGGCGGCTGCGGGGGGTCGGGGGGTTGTTCGGGGGGCGCGGGGGGCGATCTCGGGAGCGTTGGAGTTGGGGTGGGAGGCGGAGGCGGAGGGGTGGTCGGTGGGGGCCGGGGTCGGGGTGGTGGTCCAGTGGAAGAGGTGGCCGGTCAGGGAGCGGGGGGTGCCGTAGGGGCCGGTGTCGTCGTGGGGGTGGATGGTGATGCGGACGGGCTGGCGCATCAGGGAGGCCGGGCCGGTGAGTTTGGCCTTGCCCGGCTCGGTGGGGGGTACGGCGTGCGGGAGGGACGCGTCGGGGGTGGGGCGGCTCGGGGTGCCGGGGGTGCGGGTGACGGGGCGCGTGGAGTCGTAGGTCTGGTCGCGGGTGAGGCGGGTGGTGGCCAGGGGGACGGTGAGGACCGGGTCCTCGGTGAGGACCGCGAAGTCGGCGGGGGTGACCGTCCAGTTGTAGGAGTTGGTGGCGGCGGTGGTTGATTCGTCCTTGACGGCGACCGAGAGTTCGTCGTCGGCGGCGTCGCGGTGGGCGAGTTCCTGGGCGGGGCCGATGGCCTCCATCGACACGGCGAGGGAGGTGCCGGGTACCCGGTAGGGGCGGTCCGAGGCGCCCAGTTGGTGGAAGAGGGCGGGGAGCGACTGGCCGGAGAACATCTGCCGGATCGCGAACTGCTCCTCCACCGTGAGGCGTTGTTCCTGGCTCAGGTCGTGGCCGGGGCCGAGCCGGGGGTCGGCGGTGAAGGTGGCCAGGAAACGGGAGACGGTGTCCGTCAGGTGCGAGGGAAGCAGGGCGTGGGCCGCCCGCCCGGCCACGTCGGCGCTCTGCGCAAGGGCCCAGGAGTAGTAGGCGCCGGTCTGGCCCAGGACGCCGTCACCCCAGGGGCGCGGGGTCGCCTGGACCTGGACGGCGGTGTCGTGCAGGGCTTTGGTGTTGTCGAAGCCGACCAGGTCGTGCGCCCCGCGCAGGGCGTCCTGCCAGGCGGCGTACCGGGCGGGGTCGCGGAGGCGGCCGAGTTCGACGTCGAACGGATGGTCGGCCAGGGGGGCGGCCGGGTCGTCGGGGACGTGCGGGGCGCCGGGGTGGGGTGCGGCGGTCGCGTCCTCGGTGAGGGACTCCGGCACCCACGCAGTGGCCCGCTCCGGGACCAGGGCCGCGGGCTCCTTCGGCAGGTGCACGAAGCGGCCGGTCTCGGTGCGCCGGGTGACCGTCACCTCGTACCGCAGACCGGTGGTGAAGCGGGCGCTCGTGTCACCGTACCCGGAGGTCTTGTGGCCGACGGTGGTGGTCACGCCGGACTCGGCGCTGCTGCCCCGGCCGCCTTCGAGGGCGCCGGTGGGGGTGAGGGAGGCCGAGTTGAAGTGGGGCACCGGCGGGCGTACGGAGGCCCGCAGATTGCCGTCGGCGCCGAACGTGCCCTTGGCGCCGGCCTTGCCCTTGACCGTGTGGGCGGCGGTGACGTCACGGGTGAGAGGGCGGTCGGAGCGGGAGCCGTCGTCGTGCCAGCCGTCGGTGGTCGCGCGCACCAGCACCTCGGTGACGACCCGACCGGCACGCGTCACCTCGACGTGCCGGTCCAGGACGCCGGGGCCGACGAGCTCGTCGTAGCGGGCGGCGAGGCTGTCCGGCGTGTAGGTGTCGGCGAAGTGCAGGGCGGCCACCGGGACGGTGTCGTCGTTCGGTCCGCGCACCTGCTGGTCGATCTCCCGCAGGACGGCGTCGGTGCCGGGGAGTTCCACCAGGGCTCCGCCCGAGACTCCCTGGTCCAGGAGGGTGGCGCGGAGTTCCGGCGGGGAGGCGGGAGGAGCGGCCGCGGCGTGCAGGCGGGTCACGTCCTCGTCGGAGAGGAGGACGTAGACGTCGTGGTCGCGGCGGACCGGGTGGCCCGTGTGCGTGGTGCCGGAGGCCTCGGTGAGACGTCCGGCGACGCTCAGTTCGGCCGTGGCCCGGTAGACGTGCCAGGTGCCGGTGTGGCCGACCTTGCGGGTGGTGCTGGTCTGCTGCTTGAGGGTGTCGACGGTGTCCCACTGGCCGCCGCCCTTGATCTTGCCGCCGCCACGCACCTGGAAACCGGTGGTCAGCGCGCCGGCCGCGGTCTCGGGGAACAGGCCGAAGTCCGGGCCGAGGTTGCCCTTGACGGACAGCGACGCCTGGTCGGCGAGGGTGGTGGCGCCGCTCGCCTTCAGCTCCAGCTCCAGCGTGCTGTCCCCGGACAGCGTCTCCTCGTAGGTCAGGTCGATCAGCCGGGTGCGCACCGACAGGCCCACGGTGTCGGGGGCCCGGCCGTCGCCGACGTGCCGGTCGAGCGTGTTGGTCCAGCCGGCGTGCGAGGCGGAGACCAGACCGGGCAGCTGGGCGTGGCCGGCCAGCGCCGCCACGGCCTCGTCCAGCGGTGGGCCGGGTGACGGTTCGACGGTGCCCGGCTCGCGGGAGCGGTACACCTGCTCCAGCGCGGCCCGTGCCTGCCGCTGGAACCCCGCCTCGTCGGCGACCCGCGTGACGGCGTGCAGCTGGGGCAGCCGGGTGGGCCGCCACAGGTGGCGGGGCGCGGTGGCGGACACCTCCGGGCGGCGCACCTCGACCCGCAGGCGGTCGCCGGACGCGGGGACCACCTCGCGCACCGTGTCCGGGCCCCGGCCGGCGGCGGGGTGTGCGGCGGGCAGGGTGCTCGGCGGGGCGCCCTCCCGGTGCGGGGCCACCAGGACGCGGTACGTCACCGGGTAACTGAACGCGTCCGCCGGTCCCTTGTGCTGGAACGTCCGCTTGGCCTGCGTCTCGCTGGACGCCACGGTCTGCCGCGACGGGCCGTACGAGCCGTCGATACCCGCGTTCCCGAACACCCGTACGGTGTCGGGCGGGTTCAGGGCCCTGCGCAGGTTGCCGCTGACACCGAGGGTGTGCTTGCTGCCCCGGGTCACGCCCTTGTCGGCGGCGTGGCCCCGGGACACCGTGTTCTTCGCGGTTCCCGCCGCCACCCCGTCGTGGCGGCCCGCCTCGGTGTCGGCCCGGACCACCACCTCGTACGTACGACCGGGCAGCCCCGGCAGATGGGAGGCGTCCAGGGTGATCCGGAAGGTTCCGTCGAGGAGCTGTCCGCCGTCGGCGCGCAGCCCGGACCGGGAGACGCGCTCGCGCAGCAGGCGCTGGTTCTCCATGGCCTGCGGGGTGACCCGGCCCGCCGCGCCGCCGGGCGGCGGCAGGATTCCGGGGGCCAGCTCGTGCAGCCGCTCGGTGATGTGCTGCTCCAGCTCCCGGGCGCCGGGTACGTCGACGAAGGCGGTGCGCTGGGCGACCAGGGGGGCGTTGAGATCGCCGGGGGCGCGGGTGGCGGGAGCGGGGGCCGGAGCGTCGGCGGCGGGGGCGTCGGTCGTGGGGGTGTGCGGGTCGGTGGGGGGAGCGGGCGGCTGGTGGCGGACGCGGAGGACCACGCCGGTGTGGGGGACGGGCGGGTTCTCCGCGTCGCGCGGGGCCTCGCCGGGCGCGGGCGCAGGGTCGGGGTCCGTGCGGACCGCGTGCAGGCCGTCCGTGCCCGGGGACAGCCGCTCGCGCAGCACCTCCACCCGGAACCGTACGGCGGTCCTGACCAGGTCGCCGGTGCCCGCGTGCTCCAGGCTGTGCTCCAGCGAGAAGGTCTGCTTGCCCTTCTCCTGGTGGGCCTGGCTGTACGCGTAGGAGTAGCCGCCGGTGACCGTCAGCCAGGAGGACTCCTTCGTCGTGGCGCTCTGCCACATCCGCCGCGCGCCGCCGCCGTTCAGGCCGAGGCCCCAGCCGGAGGTGTCGGTACGGCCCGTGGCGTGCTCGCCGGTCTCCTTGCTGGTGACGGTGTCCTTGTCCGCGACCGTGCCCTCGCGCACCGACGCCCCGGGGGCCAGGGTGAGCCGGAGCCAGGCGTGCCCGCCGCCGGTGAGGTCGAGTCGTTTGGACGTCAGCCCCCAGCCGGCGGCGTGTTCGAAGCCGTCGACGACGTTCTTCGGGGACAGGAACTCCAGGATGTCGTTGTGCGCGGTGCCGTCGGGGCGGGCCTCGCGCGGGAGGTGACGGAAGACGTCGTCGTGCAGCGCGCTCAGGCCGGTGACGTCGAGGGGACGGCCCGCCGCGGGGGCGGTGGGGTCGCTCTCCCAGCCGTTCCAGCCGGCGGCGCGGCCGTCCGCCGGGGCCGGCTCCGGTCGGGTGATCTCCGCGGTCACGTCGGCGGCGACGGTGCCCCCGCCGGCGGGCCGGGCGAGCGGGGTGCCGTCGGGGCCGATGACGGCCGTCTCGTAACGGAAACGGGAGACGTAGGTGTCGGTGGGGCCGGTGAGCGAGGTCTTCGTACCCGTCTCGGCGCCCGTCTTCACCGAGGTGTCGGTCGCGTGGGTGGCGCCGCCCGCCTTGACGGAAGGGGTGATCAGGGCCAGCCGGTCGCCGCCGGTACCGTCCGGGCGGATCACCGTCGGGGCCAGGTCCAGGCCCGCCTCCGAGGTGGTGAGCGAGGTCTTCTTCGGCTCCGCCGCGCGCTTGGCCTCGGCGGACCGGTCGAAGCTCTTGCCGGTCTTCTCCTCGGCCGTCGCCTGTTCGGCGCGCAGGCGCCAGCGGTCGGGGCGGGCGGTGAGCAGCACGTCGTGCAGGGCGCCGGCCACCCGGATCTGGAAGCGCCAGCCGCCGTTGACCATCTGTTCGTGCCGGGTGCGGAAGGTGGCCGGGTCGAACTCCGCGTCGAGTTTCTGGACGACCTGGCGGTCGGTGCGGTGCGCCGCGGGCAGGGTCGCCAGGACCTGGGCGCGCAGGGCCTCGGGGCCGGGGGCGTCGGTGATCCGGATGCCGGCCAGCGACCGCTGGTGCCGGTCGCCGAGCCGAGCGGGCGGGCCCGGCGGCTCGGGCGGCTCGGGCGGCAGCGCGGCGTGGTCGGCGGTCTCGGGGGCACCGGCCCGGTGCGGGTCGTCGTCCGGCCGGGGCGGGATCGCGGGGTCGCCCTCCGGCTCCACGAGCATGGGCTCGGGCTCGGCGGCCTTGACGGCGTCCCCGGTGATCGTCCCGGTGGCCGTCTCGGGGTCCACGGCGGGGTCCACGACGGGTCCGACGACCGGCTTGACGACGGGCAGCGCCTCGGGTTCACGGGGCCGCACGCCGACCGCGGTCTCCGGCTCCGACGAGGGGAGGACGGGGTACTCGACACGGGGGAGGGGGGACGCGTGCCCGAGGGGCGAGTCGGCGCGGACGAGGGTCGGCGGTTCCGGCTCGGTGGTCGTGGACTCGGTGGGCGCGAGCGAGGACGGGGGTTCGGCCCGGGGGACGGTCTCCGTCTGCGGGAGCGGTGGTTCGGGGTGGCCGGTCGGTGGTTCGGCGTGGTCGGTGTGCGGCTTGGGACGGTCGGCCGGTGGTTCCGCCGGGGCCGGCCGTGGCTCCGGGTCCGGGCCCCGGAAGCGGAACTCGGCCGGGGCGTGCACGAGTTCCGCGTCGTTGACGCCGGGACGGAAGCGGAGGAGGGGTTCGCCGCCCTCCTGGTGGGACTCCACGATCTTGCTGAAGATGCCCTTGCTGAAGGGCGTGGTCGGCTCCCAGTCCATGTGTGCGCCGTGCATGACGGCCATGTCGTTCTTCATCATGGCGTCGACGACCTGGTCGTACCGCTCGCCCTTGAGCCGGGTACCGCCCGGCGTGCCGATGTCGAACACGTCGTGGTCGCCGGTGATCTCCCGCCACTCCCCCTTGGGGTCCCGGCCGAAGACCAGGCCGTCCTCGACCTTGAACCGGCCCTCCTCGGTGAGTCGGTGCATGACCGGCGCCAGCGTCCTGAACTCCTCGTCGCGCTGGGCGTGCCGTGCCTGGAGCCTGGTCCAGGCCGCGTCGTCGAGGCTGCCGCGCTCGGGCAGCACGGGCTTGAAGTAGCCGATCAGACCGCGGTGTTCTTCCTTGGCCCCCAGCCTGACGTCCAGGTCGTTGACGGACTTCGCCTTGATGTCCTTGGGCTTGGGCAGCTTCCCCCCTTCGAGCCAGTCGGCGGCCGTCGGGTTGGTCGGGCGGACGTCGATCCGGAGGTTGCGCTCGGCCGCGACGTCCCTGAACTTGCGGAAGTTGGCCGCGGGCATGCCGTACTGGGACCGCGCGTCGGTCTCCGTCACCGTCCCGTCGGAGGCGGTGGTGTTCGAGGCGGTGGTGTCGGAGGCGGTGGTGTCGGAGAGATGGCGCAGTTCGGCGAAGCCGTCGGTGGTGGGGATCGCCGAGAGCGCCGGGTGGTCCGGGGACCGTTGCGCGCGGGCCGCCGCCTGGGCGGAGGACTCCGCCACCGCGCCCGACGGGAAGTCGTCCGCCGTCCGGTACGAGCGAGCGGGGCGGGTCATCATCGCGGTGCCGTCGGACTGCCGGCCGTCACCGTCCGACTGCGGGGCGCGCGGCATGACCTCGTCACCGCCGTGCGCGGCGCCGGTCTGGTACGAGCCCTGCTCCGCGGCCTGCCGCTGGGCGTGCTCGACCCAGGCGTTGTAGTGGACGGTACGGCGGATGTTCCAGACGCTCGGCAGGTACGGCAGGTACCGGTCGACGAAGTCGGTGTACATCTGGGTGGCGCCGCCCTGGTAGGCCGCCGGGTCCTGGGCCAGGAAGGCGTCGAAGTGCGCCAGGTGCCCGTCGACGTCGTACTTTGCGAGGCGGCTGTACTCCGGGTACTGCTTGATCTCCGCCGTCACCTTCAGATACCGGCGGGTGGCGTCGCGCAACCGGCGTGCGTCGAACGCCTCCTGCCCCTGGTGGTGCCCGGTGAGCCCCAGGTCCTCGCGGATCCGCTCCACGTCCGTATGGGCGAAGCCGTGCTCCTTGCCGTACACCTCGACCGGTTTGCGGTACCAGGAGTTCGGGTCCGGCGGCTGGTACGTGCCCCGCAACTCGGGCTTCAGCTCGAAGTCCTTGGAGTACCTGCCGGAGGCGGTGGGGGGATCGATGACGACGGTCCGCTCGTACCCGGGGGGCAGACCGCCCTTGCGGGTCTGCCCGTGGGACTCCGCGTGCCAGGCCTCCATGCGCCGGGAACCGGTCGAGTCGCCCTCCTCCAGATAGCGGACCGGGTGACCGATCAGCGCCACGGCCTCCAGGTTTCCGGAGCGGAAGCCGAGGTGCTGGACGCCGTGCTGCCGGGCGAGGTGGTCGTAGAGCCGGAACTGGCCGGTGCGGGTGTCGCCGCCCCAGGCGTGCAGCTCCTCGGTCGGGGTCCGCCAGAAGCCGGTGAGGTTGTGGATGTGCTCGGTGCCGAGCTCGGTGCGCATCTCCTGGACCAGCTCGTCCCACTTGCCGGCCTTGGCCGGGTCGGGGTGGCGGTCACCGGTGATGATCACCGCCTTGTAGTCGCCCGCCAGGTTCCGGACGAGCTGACGCATCCCCTCGAAGCTGGTGTCGTGCTCCATCCGGCTGCGCAGGTCGGACCACTGCGCTCCCTTGCCGGTGAACCGGGACCACAGCACCAGGACGTCCTTCTTGCCCTCCGGGACGCGCACCCCCTGCCCGGCCAGCCAGTCGGTGACCTCCGCGTCGCGGTGGTCCTCCAGATGCCACGCGTTGCGGAGGGCCGTGCGCATCGGCTCCGAGAAGTTCCGGGCGACGTAGTCGGTGCCGCTGGTGACCCCCCACAGCTCCTTCTGCTCGTACATCTCCTCGAAGTACTTGTTGATCCCCCACTTGTCCTGGGCGATCCCGGCGGCCTCGTCGTTCAGCTGGTGCCAGACGTTGCCCTGCTCCAGTCTGGGGAGGTCCAGCGTCCAGATGCGGTCCTCGTGGATCCCGCTCTCGCGGTAGAACGCCTCGATGGCCCGCGACTTGTCCAGTACCGGGTCGTGTCCGGGCTGGCCGGGCCCGGGGCCGCGCGCGATCAGGACGTGCATGTCCGGCTCGGCGAGCAGCATCGCGAGGATGCCGAACTGGTCGCCGGAGGCGTAACCGGGCTGCATGATCAGCGACTTCTCGGGTGAGTAGACCGACGGTCGCAGGGACTGGTGCATCCGTGGGGCCACCGCGGGCGCGGTCCCGCCACCGGTCACGGGCCGGAGGCGGCCGCGTCCGGCGCCGAGGGGGTCGGAGACCGGGTCCACCCAGGCATGGCTGCGCTCGTGGCCCTGCGCGGACTGCCACGCCCGCGTCCACTCCTCGTCGTGCGGCGGTGCGCCCTCGCTCGGGCGGGTGACGGCCTCCGTCTCCGTCTCCGTCTTCGGCGCCGGGGCCGTGTCGAGGGGGTGCCCGGCCACGGCCGGTTCGCCCAGGTCGCCGATCCCGGCACCGATCAGCTGCAGATGGCGGTCGCGCAGCCCCGCCTGGCGCAGGCCCTCGGGCGCGGGGGCACGGTAGTCGCCCTGGAGGCTGCCCTCGACCGCGGGGCGGTGCGGGGTGTCCCGGTCGCGGTACTCGTCGCGCAGGCCGATCTGGTGGGCGATCTCGTGCGCGAAGTCGACGGGTTCCGCGTCCGGCCACCACGACCGCTGGTCCATGGCCCGCTCCCGGCCCACCAGGTCGACCGTCAGGTGCGGCTCCTCGCCGGGGCGGGCGCGCACGACGGTGACGTGCAGCCGGTCGCCGTTGGGGAGGTGGTACGCGGGTGCGTTGAGGAACTGCTCGACACCGTCGGACATCCGGTTCCACACGACGTCGGTGTCGTGCCCCCGGCCGCCCTCGCGGAGCGCCACCCTGATCGTCAGATCGGTGAACCGCTCGTTCCGGTACATCAACCGCCGGGCCTCGTAGCCGGACCGGACGACGAAGCGGGGCGTGCGGTCGAGCGTCATCCGGGGCGCCGGATCCCGTCCGGCCTGGTGGCCGCCGGGGGGCGGGGTGGGGTCCGGAGCGCGGTCGGGGGCGGGGGTGGAGGCGTGGGCGGCGGCCTGCCGGTGGGGTACGGGGGTGCCGTTCTCGCCGGGTGTGGCGGCGGTGGAGGTGGCGCTCGCGGGTTCCGATACGGCGGCGGTCGTATGCGGGGTGCCGCCGGCCTCGGTGTCGGTGACGCCTGCGGTGGCCGACGAGGACGTGGTGGCCGACGAGGACGTGGTGGCGGTGCCGGACTCCGTCGGCCTGGGCGTGCCCGCGGTGCCGGTGGTCTGCGCGGTCCTGGTGGACTCCGGGCCGGTCTGGGTGCGGGTGGTGGCGGACGGCGGCGTGTTCGTCTCCGTCTGGGTACGGACGGAGGTGCCGGGCGCGCTACGAGTGGATGCGCCGGTCTCCGTACGGACCGACGACGCCGACCCGTTCGTGCCTGCACCTGTGCCCGTGCCCGCGCCCGTGCCCGCGCCCGTGCCCGCGCCCGTGCCCGCCGTGGACGGGCGGGCGGTGCCGGGGACGCCGCCGCCCCCTGTCGTGACGCGGGTCTGGGTGCCGGACGCCGAACCGGTGCGGGTCGTTGTTCCGCTGTCGGCGTGGGACTGCGTGCTGCTCGACGTGGACCTGACGGTGGTCGAGAAGCCCGGCAGCCCCTGTTCGTGTTCGTGCTGTGCGCCTGTGACAACTGCGGAGGTGGACGCGGAGGTCGACGTGGCGGTGGACGTGCCGTGGGCCGACTCGGTGGTGTGGTGGGTGCCGGTGCTCTGTTGCACGCTCCCGGTCCCGGTCCGTGTCACGTTCCTCTCGGTGGTGGCCGTGCTCTGCGCCGCCGAGTCCTTGAAGGTCCCGGAACCGGTCGGCTGATCCGTCTTCGCGGCCGAGAGCAGGCCGGGCAGGCCGCCCAGGCCGGACAGGCTGAGCTTGAGCGCGTTCGGCACGTTCACGTGGACGGGGTCCACCTTGACCGTGTCGTCCTTGCCGCCGAACCGCCGCTTGCCGCCACCGCCCAGCGCGCCCAGTGCACCCGCGGTGATGGACGTGCCGAACTCGTCCTGCCCGCTGTGGTAGATGCCGTACATGATCCCGGAGGTGCCGATGCCGGTGGCCGCGCCGAGGATGCCCTTGCCGAGCAGCGAGTGCGCGAACTTCGGTGCGAGGACGCTGCCGACACCGAAGAAGAGGCCGCCCACGGCCCCGCCGATGGCGCCCGACACCACGGCGGAGACGGTGTTGTCGGTGGACCACTCGGTGCGGTCGCCCTTGAGGAACTGGATGGTCTGGACGGCGACGTCGAGGCCGACGTTCAGGGCGACACCGGTCGCGACCGAGATGAGCAGCCGGCGCAGGATCATCTTCACCGCGACCCGGGCCGCCGTGATGGCCAGCGGGATGACCTCGGGCGCGAAGAAGATCCACTCGGCGATCTGCGCGGCCAGCAGGATGAGCTGGCCGAGGATCATGTACTTGGAGTACTCGACCTGGACGGCGGTGTGCTTGCCGAGCTTGCCCAGCTGGTTCGCGGACTCGGCCATCTCCGGGAGGCTGGACTCCAGTTGGGTCACGAAGGTCCGGAACTCGTCGGCGACCTGCCCGCCCACGCTCTCCAGGACCCCGTTGCCGGACGCGCCGATCTGCCCGCTGATGCCCTTGAGCTCCTGGGCGGCGTCGTTCCACGCCTGGCCGAGGGCGTGCAGGTTGTCCTCGTCGCCCTTGGGCCAGGCCTGACCGACCGCCAGCCGGGCGACCCAGGCCAGCTCGGGGGGCATCTCGACGCTCATACCGGGGAGTTCACCGCCGGGTGTGGTGCGACGAGGAGGAGTCGCCGCCCGTCGTCACGGGGTCCGAGGACGGTGTGACGGCGCGCAGCGCCTCCACGTTCGCCTCCTCGGTCCGGGCGAAGCCCCTGGCCATGGTGCGGATGCCGTCGACCGTGCTGTCCAGCACGTTGCCGACGCCCGTGATGCCCTCGCTGAGCTGCCGTCTGGGCTCCGCGTACTGCTCCAGGAACTGCCGTCCGCTCTCGTCGTCGCCCCAGCACGCGCCGAGCGACTCCAGCCGGCCGTCCAGCTTGGTGGCGATGGACCGGATCCGCGCGGCCAGCTCCTGCATCTGCGGGGCGGACTGGCCGAGCCGGGCGGTGTCGACGGAGAAGGTGCTGCGGTCACTCATGGGTCTCTCCCTGGAAGCCGTGGTCGACGTAGTCGCGTACGGAGTCCGGCATCGCCGGGTCCTCGGGCAGTACGGCGGCCGGGTCGACCCGGCCCTGGAGCAGGTCCGGCACGGTCACCCCGGGCGGCAACTGCTCGGCGAGCACGCCCGCGACGCCCTCCAGCGCCTCGGCCCTGGCCTGCCGCAGGGTGGTGAGCAGTACGTCGGCCAGCTCCTTGGGGGCCATCCGGCGGTAGGCGCCGGTGGGGAACTCGATGGCGGTGACGTCACCCTGGGCGCCGACGGTGATCTTCACGGTCTGCCGCGGGGCGGTCACGGTCGCCGTCGTCTCGTTGATCCGGCGCCGGGTCGCGGCGGCCTCGTCACGCTGGCGGCGGTACTGGTCCAGCAGATCCTCGATCTGCTGGTCGTACGGGCTGGGCACGGGAACTCGTCTCCTCGCGGGCCGGGTCAGAGGGTGGCGGGTCAGAGGGCGGCGGTGGAGTCGCCGGGGACGGTGCCCCAGGTGCTCTGGTGCTGGACCAGCAGGTCCGCGATGCCGCGGGCGGGCGGTTCCTCTTCCGGCTCTTCCCCGGCCTCCGCCGGCTCCTGGGGTTCCTCCGGTTCGGGGCCGCCGTCCCCGCACACCGCCTCGCGGAGGGCGGTGGTACCGGTACCGGCCGGTGACCCGGTGGCGGTGCGGTCCGGCTGCCAGGTGGTGCGCGGCTCGGCGGACGCGCCCTGTTCGGGGTCCGCCTCCCGCTCACGGTCACCGTTCAGCGCCCACAGCAGCGGGACGGACGCGCCCACGCCGGCCCCGACCTCCCAGACGGAGAAGTCCTCCTCGCCGTCGTCGGGCAGGGGCCGCGCCGCCGCGGCGGAGTCGTCGCCGTGCTCGCCGGCGGGCAGCGGCAGTCCGTCGGAACCGACGGCGACCGGGGCCGTGGCGGGGGCGGAGGCGGGAGCGGCGGACGCGGTGGCCGGTCGGGCTCCGGCGGTACCGGGAGCCGCGCTCCCTTCGGCCGTGGCCTCCTCGGCCGTGTTCCCATCGGCTGCTGCTGCTGCTGCTGCTGCTGCTGCTGCGACGGCGGTCGGCTCGGCGACGCGTTCGCCGGTCCGGCCGTCCGCGCGGTCCGTGGTGCCCGTGGTGATGCCGAAGCCGGGCAGGAACGGGACTCCGGGCAGCGCTCCGGTGGGGGAGCCGGCCTCGTCGTCGCCGGACTCGGACTCCTCCGCGCCCTCCCAGGGCTCGGCGCTCCCGTCGAGCAGCCCGGAGGCGTCGGTGCGTTCGCCGGCGCCGTCCCGGCCCGCGCCGGAGGCTCCGCCCATGCCGCCCATGGCCGGCATGTACGGCATCCCGGCCGTGCCGAGGCCCTCGCCGCCGGCCGCCGCACCCAGCTCCGAGCCGACCTCGTCGCCGGGGGCCTCCTCGCCCTCCCAGGGGTCCGCGCTGGAGTCGAGCAGCCCCGAGGCGTCCGTGGGTTCGGAGGTGAGTCCGGCACCGTTCGCCCCGCTGCCGCCCATCCCCGGCATGTACGGCATCCCGGAGGACGTCGCCAGCTGGGACGGGGACAGGGCGTCGGCGGACAGGCCGTCGGCGAGCCCGTCGTCCAGTCCGCCGGTGAGGCCGTCGCCCAGACCGTCGTCCAGCCCGGTGTCGCCGAAGGCGGCGGGGTCGGCCGAGGACAGACCGCCCAGCGAGCTCTCGCCGTCGGCCCCGAGACCGCTGTTGCCCAGCCCGGGCAGGCTGCCCAGGGCGGGGAAGGAGAGCGGGTTGAGCGCGCTGTCGATGGCCGACGGGTCGAGGCTGCCGAGATCGCCCAGGTCACCGAGATCGCCGATGCCGTCGCCGGTTCCGAGCCCGCTGTCCGTAGCGCCGTCGAGACCGAGGTCGCCGGGGAAGGAGGTGGGATCGCCGGAGCCGTCCAGACCGGCGAGGTCACCGACGCCGCCGATGCCGTCGCCGGTGCCCAGCCCGGTGTCGGGGAAGCCGGAGAGGTCCGACAGGTTTCCGGTGTCGCCGATGCCGCTGTCGGACCCGCCGCCCAGATCGGGGTCGGTGTTCAGGCCGTCGTTCGGGTCCGGGAGACCGTTGTCGTCACCGGAGCCGTTCGGGTTGTCGGTCGGCGAGGTCACCGGGGTCGGGTTCACGATGGCGTCGGTGGTGACCTGGTAGGAGTGCGCCAGGCTCTTGAGGACGGCGCGCATGTCGTCGGTCATCATCGCGACGAGTTCGGGTTTCTGGCTGATCGGGATCAGCCCGTCGGCCATCGGCGTGACGCCCATCCGCTGGGCCTCGTCGGCGTAGAACGAGTCGATCTCCGCCAGCAGGTTCTGTGCGCTCTGGAAGGAGATCGCGTTGTTGGCGAGCTGGTGCGGGATGGAGTGGTCGCCGGTCGAACCCCCGGACAGGACATCGGCGTTGGCCTTCACCTGCCGGGAGAAGTTGGTCATCATGTCGAGGAAGGAGTCGGCCGCGCTGCCGCCCCACGGACCGTTGTCGCCGGCGAGCGCCTTGGCCTGGTCGACCAGGCTCTTGGTGACGCCCTCCAGGGTGCGCTGGACGTGGAAGAAGGCGTTGGCCGCGTCCAGCAGCGACTGCGGGTCGGCGATCGAGCGCGCGTGGGCCAGGTTGGCGTCGGTCGAGACCCCGGACGACATGCCGTAGACGGCGGCCTTGATCTGCTTCCAGTCCCAGTTGTCGTAGTCCGTGACGCTTCCGGTGGCCGTGCCGTCGGGGTTCCCGAAGATCGTCCCGTCGTCGCCCTGGTGGAAGCCGCCGCTGTTGTAGTCCGGCACTTTCGCCCTCCCGCGGAGCGCGCCTAGGTGGTGGTGTTCGAGTTACCGGAACCGGTGTTGCTGTTCGGGTTGCCGGTACCGGTGGTGGTGGTCATGCCGCTGCCGCCGTTCGACGTCATCATCGTGTTGAAGTCGGCGGTGGTCGTCGTGAGGGCGTCCGCGAGGTCCTGGGCCGTCATGCCGTTGGCGTCCTCGGTCGTGGCGTACTTGTGGCTCAGCCCCCGTACGCCGTCCCGCAGGTCCGTCAGACCCCGGACCAGGGCCGACAGGGCGTCGCCGTAGCTCTTCTTGAGACCGGCGTCGGCATTCGGGCCGTTGACCGTCGTGCGCATCACGTTGGCGTGGTAGAAGGCGCCCGGCGCGACCGAGACATCGGTCAGCTTGGTGGCGACGTCGCGCACCGGCTGGATCAGCAGATCGATGTTGGAGGCGAACAGGTCCAGCGACGGCGTGCTGACGGAGGTCCCGTTGTGCCCGTCGCCGCCCGGTACCGGCGGGGGCACGAAGGGGTGCAGGTCGGTGAGGATGCCCGGGACGTGCAGGACGTCCGTGCCGCCGTGGTAGTGGTGATCGCCGGTGGACCCGGTGGTGGTGCTGCTGTTGTTGTTGGAGTTGCTGTTGCTCTCGGCGCTGATGCCGTCCGTCATGTCACTGCTCCCAGAGACTCACGCCGTGCCGCTCGCCCGCGTAGTAGGACTCGTTGATCTGACCGAGCGCGTTGGTGGCGTTCTGGGCCTGGGTCACCATGTCGGCCGCGGCGGCGTCCCACTTGGCCTTGGCGACGTCGTAGGTGGCGCGGGCGTCGCTGGTCCACTCGCTCAGGTGCACCTTGGCGCTGTCGTCCAGCTCGGACAGCGCCGCCTGGATCTTCCCGCTGATCGCGGTCATCTCGCCGACCACGTACTCGACCTGGTTCATGTTGACGGTGTACGTAGGCATGGTCGCTCCTCGTGTGTGGGGGTGGTGGTGGGGATCGGGGATCAGAAGCCGGGCAGCGGGGTGGACATGCTCTTGTGCAGCTGGGTGGCCGCGTCCGAGGTGTGCTGGTGCGTGGTGTCGTAACTCCCGGTGTTCGCCTGGAGCTTCTGGAGCATCAGCTCCAACTGCTGCTTCACCGTGCCGAAGTCGGTGAGCCAGGTGTCCATGGCGCTCTGGAAGGTGGTGGAGGCGTCACCGGTCCAGCTGGCGCGCAGCGCCTCGATCTGGCTCTGCATCTGCGTGTACGTGCTGTTGACCTCGTCCAGGGCGGTCTGGAAGCTGCCCTGGGCGGTCCGCATGCCCGAAGTGTCGACCGATGTGTTCGTGTTGGCGGCCATGGCCGTTCCTCTCCTGCCGGGGACGTTGGGGTCGTCGTTCGTGATGGTGGTCCGGCGCGGCGCCGGACCGGGGCCGGAAACCGGACTCGCTGCCCCGCCGGGCGTGATTTTCTGTCCCTGCGGCCCGTCAGCCGGCCGCCAGCGCCTCCGCCAGCGGGAGTTCGCCCGCCAGGTCGGCGAGGACCAGTACGGGGGCGCCCGCACGGGCGGCGATCCGGTCCG
The DNA here is from genome assembly GCF_040643955.1 of Streptomyces sp. NPDC047061. NCBI lineage: Bacteria > Bacillati > Actinomycetota > Actinomycetes > Kitasatosporales > Streptomycetaceae > Streptomyces > Streptomyces sp. NPDC047061. The sequence continues at coordinate 115,849 of NZ_JBEYVI010000005.1, read as the reverse complement.
CCAGCCGGTGCGCGCCGTACGCGCCGTGCGCCGGGTCCTGCGCGGCGAGCGCCGTGCGGACGTCGTCGGGCACGTCGAAGCCCAGGGCCGTGAGCCGCCGCCGGGTCAGTTCCGCGAGACCCGCGCCGGTCCAGGAAGGCAGCCGCAGGTACTCGGCGAACGCCCCGGCCAGGTCGGTGCGGGTGCGCAGCAGTTCCATCAGGCGCGGGGCGCCGCCGCAGAGCACCAGCACCGGGCCGTACGGGTCGCGGGCCGCCGTCTCCACGGCCAACGCGTCGACGACCGCGTGCCGTTCGGGCTCCGGGCGGGCCTCGAAGGCGGGGTCCGCCGTCACGGTCAGCAGGCCGCCGGCCGCGCGCCGGAACGCGTCGGCGAGGAACGCGCGCGGCTGTACGGCCCAGCGGGCCGGGACCACCGACAGCGGTACGTGCGTGAGCGCGCCGGACGCCACGATGCCGAGTTCGCCGAGCGCCCTGCCGTAGGCGGCGGCCAGGGCGCGGCGTCCGCTGCCGGGGGCGCCCTCCAGGATGACGTCCGCCAGACCTGCGGTGCCCTGGCCGAGCTTGACGAGGGTGTCCAGGCGGGTGGCCAGGGCGTCGGTGACGGGGGTGAGGCCGGTGAGGGTGGTGAGGTGGCGGGTGGCCTCGGCTTCGCCTTCGGCCTTTGTTTTCCCACCCGCACCACCCGTGACGGTTTCGTGGTCGGGTGCGGGTGGCCCCTGTGGGGCGGATTCGCCGTCGGCGGCTGCGGGGCCGGGGGCGAGGGCTGCGGGGGCAAGGGCTGCGGGGTCGGGGGACGGGGGCGGGGACGGGGACCGGGATGGGGGATGGGGCGGAGGCAGGGTCGGTGCGGATGCCGGAGGTTGAGTCGGTGCGGGTGTCGGAGGCGGCGTATGCAGTGCGGGTGTGGGTGTGGGCTCTGGCTCGGGTGTGGGGGTGGTGGCCGGGGGATGGGTGTTCGGCGGGTTGGTGGTGGGCCGGGGGGACGGTGGGCGGGGGGCCGGGGTGACGTCCGCGGCGGTCAGGAGGCTCAGTTCGTTGTCGTGGCCCGGCGGATGGGTGGCCAGCCGGGACGCCTGGGCGCCGATCATCGACTCGAAGACCTGGCGGGCGACCCGGCCGTTGCCGAAGGTCGGGCCCTTGGGGACGTCCTCGAAGTAGCGGGACAGCGCGTCCAGGGCGTCTTCGGTGAGTTCGTAGTAGTGCTTGGCGCACAGGCCGCGGACGATGGTGACCAGTTCCTCCGGCGAGTAGTTGGGGAACTCGATCGTCCGGGCGAACCGGGAGGCCATACCGGGGTTGGAGGCGAGGAACCGGTCCATGTGCTCCGAGTAGCCGGCCGCGATGACGACGATCTCGTCGCGGTGGTCCTCCATCAGCTTCATCAGCGTCTCGACGGCCTCCTGGCCGAAGTCCGGCCCGGTGCCCCGCGACTGGTTGGTCAGGGTGTACGCCTCGTCGATGAAGAGCACCCCGCCCAGGGCCTTGTTGAAGACCTCCGTGGTCTTGATGGCGGTCCCGCCGATGATCTGGGCGACCAGGTCGGCGCGGGCCACCTCGACGATGTGGCCCTGGCCGAGGATGCCGAGTTCGGCGAGGACCGCGCCGTAGAGCCGGGCCACGGTGGTCTTGCCGGTGCCGGGCGGCCCCGCGAAGACGAGGTGGCGGCTCATCGGCGGCATGGGCAGGCCCATCTCGGTGCGCCGCTTGGTCATCTTGTTGAGGTTGATCAGCCCGGTGACCTCCAGCTTGACGCTCTCCAGGCCGACCAGCGCGTCCAGTTCGGCGAGCGGTCCGGTGGCGGAGCGGGAGCCGTCCGGGACGGCCGGCGGCTGGCCGGGGGTCCCGGGAGCGTCCGGTCCGCCGGTAGCGGGGTCTCCGCCGCTGTGCCGGCCGACATCCCTGCCGCGCCCGCCGTGGCCGCCGCCGTCCCTGCCGTGCCCGCCGAAGTCGTCGCCCGCGCGGTCGGTGGGCCGGTCACCGGCGTTGTCCTGGACCGCACAGTTGCCGAGGTCGGTACGGGCGTCGGCGTGGGCGTTGACGCCCTGACCGCCCGCGCCCGTCATCCGGCACCCGACGGCGGTGAACGAGCCGCCCGCCAGCACCCGCACCGCGTCCCCCGGCGAACCGGTGAACTCGGTGTCGTGCGCGGTCAGTTCCGCGTCCTCGCCGACGACCGCACCGCACCCGCGCAGCACGGAGCCGGCCATGAACACGCTTGCCGATCCGGCCAGCCCCAGCCCCGGTCCCGGCCCCGTCGTCGTTCCCTGGCCACCGCCGGTCATCGCGATCTCGGCGTCCCGCAGCGTCACCCGGGCACCGCCCTGCGCCCGGACCCCGGCACCCGCGTCGCCGGTAACGGTGAGCCGCTCCAGCTCGGCCGTACCCGCGTCGGCGGCCTGCACGGCGGCGGTCGTGGCGTCCCGGACGACGAGCCCCGTCGCCCGGACGGCGGTCGCCGCGCCGGTGACGTGCAGCCCGACCGGGGTGCCGGTGATCTCGCAGTCCTCCAGGCGGGGCCGGGCGCCTCCAGTGACCTGGATGCCGCTGCGGGCCGCGCCGCTCACCGTGCAGCCGCGCAGATGCGGCGCGGCGCCCTCGGCGATGTGCACGGACTGCCCGCCCGAGCCGGAGAAGGCGCAGTCGGTGAGCGTGGTCTCGCCCCGGCCGGTCAGGTAGGCGTCCAGCGCGGTACTGCCGGTCACGGTGACCCGGAGCAGCGCGGCGCGCGCCTCCTGTTCGACGGCGATGGCGGGCTTGCCGCTGCCGGTGACGAGGATGCCCTCGACGGTCGCGGAGGCGTTGCCGTTGACGCAGACGCCGTTGCCCCGGGGGCGGTCCAGCCGGCAGTCCCGGATGTCGAGGCGGCCGTGCTCGGCGACCACCACGGCCGAGGAGCCGGCCTCGGTGATCTCGGTCTCCGACAGCACGTTGCCGCCGGACGAGGTGACCACCACGCCCGCGCCGTGCGGGTTGGTCACCCGGCAGCCGCGGGCGGCCAGCGTGCCCTCGTCCCAGGCCAGTACGGCCGTCCAGGCCGCGCCCTCGATCCGGCAGCCGTCCAGCGCCGACTGCCCGCGCCGCAGGTCGAGGACCGGGGCCTCCCGGTCGGCACCCGACAGGACGAGCCCGGACAGCTGCACCGCCTCGGCCCGCACCACGACCGTGCTCCCGGCGGGCGCGTGCACCCGTACGGTCCCGGCGCCGCCCTCCGCGGCCAGCGTCACGGGCCGGACGATGTCCAGCGACTCCTCGTACCGGCCGGAGGCGACCGTGATCAGCGCCCCCTCCGCCGCCTCGGCCAGCGCGCCGGCGATCGTACGGTGGGCGCCCGGACGCTCCGGGGAGACCAGCAACACCTGCCTGCTCACTGCTCGGCTCCTTCTTTACGGACCGCTCGGCGGGTGACGATCAGTCCGGGCGGATCGGCGCTCTCGGCCCCGGCGTCGGTGCCGGTCCGCTCCAGCGCGTCCAGAATCTTCTCCAGGCCTTTGACGGCGATCTCGTCGAGCTTCGCGGCCACGTCGCCGCCCCGCCCGCCCTGGGGCTCGGCACCGGCTTCCGCGGCTTCCGCGGCCTCCGACGGCGACAACTCCCGCATCAGCACGGCGGAGCCGTCGGCGCGCAGCACCTTGAAGACGGTGCCCGGCAGGAACACCACCCGGTCGGGGACGGCCGGGTCCAGCGAACTGGTGCGCCGCGCGGTCATCGACCAGATCAGGATGTCGACGGCGCCGCTGCCGCGCGGGCCGGGGTGCAGCGCCGTACGGGCGTGGCAGAAGGCCCACTCGGTGGCGAGCCTGCCCTCGCGGTACCAGGCGCGCTCCGCTTCGCCGAGCCGGGTGCGCAGCAGGGCCGGGCCCCGGTAGGAGGGCAGCCGCCGCAGACCGGCGGTCACGCAGCGCGCCAACGGCACGTGCGGTCCGGGTACGGCCTCACGCACGGCGGCGTCGGCCCGGCGGGGATCGCCGGACAGGTACAGGCGTACGGCGACCAGGTCGGTCAGCGCGTCCGCGGCCTCCGTCCTGGACCGGCCGCGCAGTCCGGGCGACTCCGACATCACGCGCGAGACCGAGCCGGCCAGGGCGTTGTACTGCTCGCTGAAGGTCCGGCGCATCCAGTCCCGTTCCTGCGCGACACCCCGCTCCGGAGGCAGCGCACAGGCCGCGGTACGCGGCACGGGCTGCACCCGCACGGCATCCGCTCGCGCGTCCGCCGACGACACGGCGACGGGGCCCGGGGCGGGCCCGGGCCCCGGGCCCGGGGCGGCCGCCGCCGACGGAACGCCGACGCCGTCGACGCCGTGGACATCGCCGATGCCGTCGATTTCGCCGATCTCCGGCTCGGGCGCGGCGGACTCCAACCGGAACCGTGGCGAGGCGGGCGGCATGGGCCGTTGCGCGGGGGCGGGAGGAGGCACGGGCGGGGCGGGTGAGGGTGCGGGCTCGGCCGCCGGGGTGGCTGTGGCGTGGGGTGCCGCTCCGACGAGAGGCGCGGCTGCGGTGGGGGGCGTGGGTTCGGCTGGGGACGCGACTCCGGCTGGGGGTACCACTTCGGCCGGGGACGGGATTTCGGCCGAAGGCACGACTCCGGCCGGGTGCACGGGTTCGGCCGGGTGCACGGGTTCGGCAGAGCGTACGTGTTCGGACGAAGGCAGGGGTTCGCACGAGGGAACGGGATGGGGCTGCGGGGCCGCCCGCGTCTCCGACTCCGTCGCCGGATCCCCGGCAGGGGCCGGTGCCGTCTCCGGCTCCATGGCCGGAACTGACGCCGGTCCGGACTCCGTTGCCGGGACCCGAGCCGATGCCGGTGTCGGTGCTGGTCCCGACGCCGACGCCGACGCCGATGTCGCTCGTCCTTCGGCTGCCTCTCCCGATGTGTCGGCCTTGCCCCTGTTCCGTGCGGCGTGACCCCTGCTGAGTACGGTGGGTGCGTCGTCGAGGTCTGCCGCGCCGCTGCCGTGTCCGGCGGCGGGGTCCGTGACCGGATCCCCGCCGCCGTCACCGTCACCGCTGTCGCTGTGGCTGTCGCTGTCGGTGCTGGCCGCGTTGCGGACGGTCGGTGCCTCCGAGAGGTCCGTCGCATCGGCGGTGTCGGGTGCGGCGGGCCGCTCCGCCGGGGGCGTCGCCTCGGCCTCCGCGTGCCACGGGGCCGGGCCGGGCGCGGTGTCCGGGGTGCCTGCGGTGCCGGACTCCGTGCGGACAAGCGGCGCGGGCGGCCGGGGTGGCAGGGGCGGCCGGGGCGGTACGGCGGGGTCCGGTGCCGGCGGAACGGAAGTGCTGGGGAGGTACGTCGTCTCGGCCGGTTCGGCCCGGTCGTCGGGCAGGCCGTCGTACAGGACGGCCGGGTGGCCCAGGGCGTCGGCGAGTGCCTGCCCGGAGGCGGCGGGGTCGCCGGGGACGTCGAGGGCGCCGTACAGGACGAAGCGCACCGCGGGGCGGGCGCCGGGGAGCACGGTGGTCTCCCAGAAGCGGGTCATGTCGTCGAGGGACAGCGGCGGGGTGCCGGGGCTGCCGAGGACGACCAGGTAGCGGTGCTGGTCGGTGGCCACGGCCTCGACCGTGCGCCGGTGGTGCGCGGCCAGGGGATCCGGGGCGGCGTGGCGCAACCACACGCCCGCGGGCAGCGGTTGGGCGACGGTGTGCGGCCCGGCCTGCCGGGTGCGGGCCGGTACGGAGAACTCCCAGTGCGGTTTGGGGAAGCGCTGGGCCACCGGCTCGGGGTCATGGCCGGGCCGGAACCGCAGCCAGGCCGCGCCGTCGTCACCGGGTACGAACAGGCCGCCGCCGACTGTCGGCACGAGGTCGCCGTCCGGGGCGAGCACCTCGCGTTCGAGCCGGTCGGCGATGCGGTGGCAGGCCGTACGGATGTCGTCCGGGGTGCCCCGGCCGAAGATCAGCCGCGGGCTGCCGTACCGGGCGGCGGACAGCAGCCGGGCCACCCCCTCCCACTCCGTGGTGAGGGCGTCGCCGGGCAGGTCCACCACGGCGAGGGTGTGCAGCGGGTCCTCGGCGATCCCGCCGGCGAACGCGGCCGCCCGGTGGTCGAAGCTGCCCTTGGGGTGGATCAGCAGGGCGTCGCCCACGGGAGTCGAGCGGAGCCGGAGTCGGGCCACCGGGCTCAGCCCTTCGCCGCGGCGGCGCGGCTGAGCACCGGACCGTCGGGGACGAGGGCGAGGACGCCCGTGGGCAGCGAGAGCCGGCGCTTGCCGTCACCGAACCCGAGGGCCTTCTCGGCGTCGGTGTCGGCGATCCGGTACTTCAGTCCCTGCTCGGTGATCAGGTACTCGGTCCGGTCGGCCGACGAGGAGCCGTCCGGGACGGCCAGGACACCGCCGCCGGCCGGCAGGACGACGCCCCCGGCATCGGGGGCGCCCACGGTGATCCGGGTACGGCCGTCGGTCGTCTCCGTCAGGCAGACGGTGCCTGCGGCCAGCGCGTGCACACCGGTCAGGTCCGGTACCCGGCCGGTGGTAGCACCGTCCGTCGAGACCGGGGCGACCGCGATGTCCGACTGCCCGACCTGGCGCGGTGCCGGAGCGCCCGGGCGGGCGGCGAGCAGGGCGTACTCGGTGCCGTTGACGCGGGCGAGTCCGTCGGAGCGCATCACGTAGTAGTGCTCGGTGCCGCCGGTGCTGGTGCGGAAGACCTGGCCGACCTTCGTGGCCTGACCGGCGACCTGCCCGGCCGGCTTGCCGGCGCCGGCCGGTACGGGCGCGGTGAGCGCGGCGCCCGTGGGCACGGCCGCCAGCCAGTCGGCGGTGGCGGGGAGGGCCACCTGGTCGTCCAGACCGAGGGCGATCAGCGTCGAGTCGCCGGGGACGGGGTACTTGACGCCGCGCAGCAGCAGATACCGGGCGCTCCCGGGGCCGGTGAGCAGCACCTGGCGGTCGGCGGGCAGCGCGCTGAGCCCGGCGGCGGAACCACCGAAGACAAGCGCCTGCCCCTCACCGCCGGAACCCTCACCGCCGGAACCTTGGCCTCCGGAGCCCTTGCTTCCGGAACCGTTGTCGGCCTGCCCCTTGCCGCCCGGCTCCTGGCCGGCGCCCGCAGATCCCTTCCCGCCCGACGCCTTCCCGCCGGACGCCTTCCCGCCGGACGCCCCCGTCCCGCCAGTCGCCCCGGTCCCCGTCCCGCCGGTCGCCCCTGTCCCGTCCGCCCCCTGCCCCGGCAGGCACCGCGCCCACGCGCCGGTCGCCAGTGCGGACGTGGCCGGTACGGTGTCCGGCGCGCCCTGGATGCCGACCGGGGTGCCGTGCGGGACCCCGGCCAGGGACTTCGCGGACACCGTCTCCGGCGCGCCGCGCTCGCCCGCGATGAGCAGCGCGGAGGCGTAGTTGCGTACGGGACGCAGCTCACCGTTCGCGTACACGTACCGGTTGCCGGTGTCCTCCTCCAGGACGATCGCCCCGTCCTTGCGCCAGTCGTCCTTGGCCACGGGCGAGATCAGCCCGTACACCCCGAACCCGGCGCACAGCAGCACCGCCACGCCCACCCCGAAGACCGAGCCGAGCGCGGACCGCCGGGTCGGGCTGTCGCCCCGGCCGGGGTCGCCGCTGACCAGCGCGGAGGAGAGGCGGCCCATGGCGAACTGGTAGGCCTGTACGTGATCGCGTCGCGTCTGCATGGATGCCCGCCGTCCCTAGCCCGCGAGGCCGCGGAAGTAGCCGTACGCGTGCAGCACCTGGAGCAGCAGCGGCAGCAGCGCGATCGCCGTGAGGGTCTCCAGCAGGTCGCCGAAGTGCCCCCATACGGGAAGGAGCCGGGCCCTTGGCAGCCGCCAGGCGCCGACGAGCAGGAGCAGCGCGGCGGCCAGCAGCACCGCGAGGACGGCGGCCCGGCCGCCGGGACCGGTCGGCGCCACCCGGACGATGAGGACGAGCCCCAGGCCGTAGGCGCCGGCCAGCACGGCGGGGACCCGCTGGAGGGTGCCGTTGGTGCCGCGCGCGCGGAGCAGGACGGCCAGGCTGAGCGAGAGCGGCAGCAGCCAGCCGGCCCAGCCCTGCTCACGGTCGGCGAGCAGCCACAGCGCGACCGCCCACACCAGCGCCGAGGAGATGCTGATCATGTCGAGGCAGGCGGTGGCGACGGCGACCCGGTTCGCCACGGCCTCACCGGGCTCGGGCTCGATGTCGAGCTGGAGTTCCTCGGCGTCGTGGGGGAGTTGGGGCACCCGCAGCCGGGCCGTGCGCAGGGCCAGGCGGGGCGCCAGGTGGCCCAGGACGAACAGGCCCACCGCGACCACCGCGGCGGCCTGGACGCCGTGCACTCCGGTGGCCTGGGCGAGCCCCGCGCCGATCGCGGCGGCGACCGCCGTGAGCAGCACGGTGCCGGGGACGACGAGGGGCAGCGCGCCCAGCGCCAGCAGCAGGCCGGCCAGCGCGACCACGAACCCGGCGGCCAGCAGGGTCCCGGTGGTGCCCGGCGCGAAGCCGCCGGACGGGCCCTCCCGCAGGGCCGTCCCGGCCAGCGCGGCGAAGCCGAACGCGCCGACCCCGGCGACCAGGACCCCGCCGCGGTCGGCCTGTGCGCGGGTCGCCGCCGCACAGGCCGCGGCCAGCACTAGGGCGACCGCCCCGGCCGCCGCCGAGGTGAGCGCACCGGGGCCCGCGCCGAGCAGGGTGGCGGCGAGCGCGGCGAGCGCCAGGCAGGACAGGGCGAGACCGAGGTCGCGGGTGAGTCCGGGGCGCCAGCGGCCGGACCCGGCGCCGACGGTGTGCGCGACACCGTCGGAGACGTCGTCGAAGTGCAGGGCGGGCAGCGCCGCGTCGGCCGGCCGCAGGTGCAGCACGTCGCCGTCGCGCAGCCCGGCACTCTCGGGGGTCGCCTCCGGATCGAGGGGGTCCGCGCCGAGCCGTTGCAGGATCCAGGGGGTGCCCTGGAGGTCGGGGCCGACGGCCTGCCGCAGCAGCACCGGCAGCAGGGCGGAGACCGGAGTGGTGACCGGGACGGCGAGGTCGGCCCGGCCGGCCGGTGCCTCCACGGTGAGTCGGCAGACCTCGGCGGCCCGGACGGTCTGCGGCGCCGTGCTGACGGTGCCGTTGGCGGTCCGGGCAGTGGCGGCCGGGGCGGTGGTCATCGTGCTCCTGTGGGGACGGGCGCCGCCGACACCAGGCCGGTCTGGACGAGCTGGACGGTGCGCCGGGTGACGAGCTGGGCCCGCCCGGCGGGCAGGGTGCGGGGCTTGGCCTCGCCGATGAACTTGCCCTCCTCCTTGGGGTAGGAGAACAGCAGCGCCGGGTTGCCGAGCTCCCACATCCGGCGGATCAGCGGGTCCATCACGGACCGCATGGCGCCGGAGGTGGAGCGGGCCACGACCAGGTGCAGCCCGATGTGGGCGCCCTGCGCGAGCAGCGGCACCAGCGGCATCATCGGGGAGGGCGTGCCGGGCGCGCCGGCGAAGAGGTCGTAGTCGTCGACCAGGACGAACAGCAGCGGACCGGCCCACCAGTCCCGCTTCTCCAGCTGCTCCGGGGTGACGTCGGCGCCGGGGGCCCGTTTGGCCACGGACACGGCGGCGCTGTCGGCGAGCTTGCCGAGGGCGTCGTTGTCGACGACGTACCCGACCCGGTACTCCTCGGGGACGTCCTTGAGGAGTCCGCGGCCGGGGTCGGCCAGCAGGATCCTGGCCTCCTCCGGGCGGTAGCGGGCGGTGATGGCGCGGATGGCGAGGCGCAGGGCGTTGGTCTTGCCGGTCTCGCCGTCGCCGTAGACCAGCAGGTGCGGGGTGGTGCCGAAGTCGTGCCAGACGGGGGCGAGGCGCTGCTCGTCCCAGCCGAGGCAGAACCTGAGGTCGCGGGTGTCGGCGGGGGCGGGCAGCTGCCGGGCGTCCAGGCGGGTCGGCAGCAGCCGTACGCCGGGGGCCCGGGGGCCGGTCCAGAACGTGTCGATCTCGGCGACCGCGGCCTTGGTGGCGGCCGTCAGGTCGTCGGTGCGCGAGGAGCTGTCGAGGCGGGGCAGCGCGGACAGGAAGTGGTGTCCGGAGCTGGTCAGGCCGCGTCCCGGCCGGTGCGGGACACCGGCCGCGGCCCGGGAGCCGACCTCGGACTCCATCGAGTCGCCGAGCCGCAGTTCGAGCTTGGTGCCGAGCATGTCCCGCAGCCGTGGCCGTACTTCGGACCAGCGGACCGCGGAGGCGACCACGTGCAGGCCGAACGACAGGCCGCGCGCGGCGAGTTCCATGATCCGCTGCTCCAGCTCGTCGAAGTCCTGGCGGAGCGTGGCCCAGCCGTCGACCACCAGGAAGACGTCGCCGAACGGGTCGTCGATCGTGCCGTCCGCGCGGAGCGCCCGGTAGGCGGCCATCGACTCCAGGCCCCGGGAGGTGAACAACTGCTCTCGCTGTTCCAGGAGTTGGGTCAGTTCTTCCACGGTGCGCAGCACCCGGTCGCGCTCCAGGCGGGTGGCGACGGAACCCACGTGCGGCAGACCGGCCGTCGAGACCAGACCGCCGCCGCCGAAGTCCAGGCAGTAGAACTGCACCTCGCGGGGCGTGTGGGTCAGGGCCAGCGACAGCATCAGGGTGCGCAGCAGCGTCGACTTGCCGGTCTGCGGCGCGCCCACCAGGCCGATGTGGCCGTCGGCGCCGGACAGGTCGGCGGTCAGCAGTTCGCGCAGCTGCTCGAACGGGCGGTCCACCATGCCCAGCGGGACGCGCAGCGCGCCCTGCACATGCGGGTCGGCGGCGCCCATGCCGCGCTCGGGATCGGGGACGATGCCGGGCAGCAGCTGGTCCAGGCCGGGCGACTCGGACAGCGGGGAGAGCCAGACCTGCCGGGCCGGCGGGCCGCTTTCCTCCAGCCGCCCGACGAACACCTCCAGCAGGCTGTCCTCGCCGCCGCCGCCGTCCGCCGCCTCCTCGTCCGCCGCCCCCGCGTCCTGGTCGCGCAGGTTCTCCTCGGCGAGCGAGACCAGCCGGGCGGCCTCCTCCGCCTCCCGGGCCGCGGCGGGCGGGCCCTGCCGTTCCAGGCCGAAGGCGGTCACCTCGCGTACGACGCCCTGCCGCCCGGCCGTCTCCTCGGGACCCGGCGCCGCGGGCGCGGGACCGGAGACGTACGCGGCCTTGAACCGGACCAGGTTGGTGGTGTCGACCTTGAGGTAGCCGTTGCCCGGCGCGGACGGCAGCTCGTAGGCGCTGGAGGTGCCGATCACGCTGCGGGACTCCATCGAGGAGAAGGTGCGCAGCGCGAGCCGGTACGACAGGTGGCCCTCGACCCGGTGGATCCGGGACTCGTCCAGCCGCTGCGAGGCCAGCAGCAGATGGACGCCGAGGCTGCGCCCGAGCCGCCCGATGGACACGAACAGCTCCACGAACTCCGGCTTGCTGGCGAGCAGTTCGGAGAACTCGTCCACGATGACCAGCAGCGAGGGCAGCGGGGCCAGGGTGCTCGTCCCGGCGGCGCGCGCCTTCTCGTACTCGTAGAGCGAGGCGTAACCGGCTTCCCGCAGCAGCTCCTGACGGCGGATCATCTCGCCGTTTATGGAGTCCCGCATGCGGTCGACGAGGTGGAGTTCGTCGGCGAGGTTGGTGATGACGGCGGAGGTGTGCGGCAGCCGGTCCATGTTGAGGAAGGTGGCGCCGCCCTTGAAGTCCACCAGGACCAGGTTCAGGATCTCGGAGGAGTGGGTGGCGGCCAGACCGGTCACCAGCGTGCGCAGCAGTTCGCTCTTGCCGGAGCCGGTGGCGCCGATCAGCAGACCGTGCGGGCCCATCCCGCCCTGCGCGGACTCCTTCAGGTCCAGTTCGACGACCTCGCCGTCCTCGGTGACCCCGATCGGCACCTTCAGCCGGGCCTCCTGGGCCAGCCGGGGACGCCACTTGGCCGCGACGTCGAAGCCGCGCACGTCCCGGATGCCGAGCATGGTGGCCAGGTCGAAGTCGGACTCCAGCGGCTGGTCCGCCAGGTCGACGACGCCGCCGGTGCGCATCGGGGCGAGCGCCCGCGCCAGGTTCTCGGCCTCGACGGGGCCGAGCCGGTCGGCCCGGCCGCTGACGTTCTCGGCGCCGCTCGGGAAGTCGACCCGGCCGCCGCGCACCGTGAGCCGCAGCACCTTGGGGCCGCCGGGCACCGCGCCGGTGAGGTCCAGCAGCACCACCCCGCGCAGCCCCGCTCCCAACAGCCGTGAGGTCGCCGGGAGTCGTACGCCCTGGGCGACGATCACCGTGAACGGCTCGGCCACGCTGGGCGAGGAGGCCGGGTCGTGGTCGGGGCGGTCCCGGACGTCCGGCCCGAGCAGGTCCATCAGCTCGTCGTGGTCCCCGGCGGCCAGCCGCACCGCTCCCGCCGCGTCCTCCTCCGCCGGATGGGCGTTGTGCGGCAGCCACTTGAGCCAGTCCCACGCGCGGTGCGCGGTCTCGTCGCCGAGGAACGCGACGCGCAGTTCGTCGGGGGAGTGCAGGACCGCCAGCTGCCCGAGCATCGCCCGGGCGAGGGCCACCGCCTCCTCGGTCTCGCCGGTGAACTCGACGCTGGTGAAGCGCCGCAGCGAGACCGGCACGGGCAGCAGGGGCACGGTCTGGTGGGCCTTGGTGAACCGGCGCAGCGAGATCGCGCACAGCGGCTCCAGGTCCTCCACCGGCCGGGTCTGCGGCGGCAGGAACTCCAGCGCGGCACGGCGGGTCGCGAGACCGATGCGGACCCGGCCGAAGTCCTCGTGCCCGGGCCTGCGTTCCCACAGCCGGGGCCCGCTCGCCAGCGCCCACAGATCAGCCGCCTCGGGGTTGTCCCACAGCAGCGCGGCCCGCTGTCCGTCGGCCGCCTGCCGGGCCTGGACCCGCTTCTGGCCGAGGTAGCGCAGATAGTCACGGCGTTCGGCGCGCATCCGGCGGCGCCGCTCCGCTCCGGGCCTGCCGATCTGGGTCAGCGTCATGCTGACCATGGCGATGCCCATCATCCCGGTCATCATGTACATGGACGTACCGCCGCTGCCGACCGAGTACATCAGCACCATGGCCCCGGCACCCAGGCCCATCGGCAGGTACGTCATCACCGAGCCGAAGTCGGCGGTGGCGGGCTCGCCCAGGACCGGGGGCTCGGCCAGTTCCACCTGGCCCTCCGGCATCGGGGGGCCTTCGGCACGCGGCGAGCGCTTGGCGACGACGGTGCTCAACGTGCTCTCTTCTCTTCTTCGCTGCTGCTGCTCTGCTGCTCTGCTTCGCTTCTGCTCTGCTGCTCTGCGGCATTTCCTGGCGTGCGCGCGGTGGGATCCGCGCGTGGAGCGTAGGCAGGAGGCCGCTCGCGCCCGCGCCGCACGAGCCGAGGTCCGCCCCCGCGGACAGCGAAGCCTGGCCGGAGGGGCAGCTTCGCCAAGTACACGCCAAGTCGGCGTTAAGGCGGTCCGGTGAACATCCCCGTACGCCGCTTCGGAACGACGGCCCGCTCCCGTCACTCCCGGAAGGAAAGCAGGAACGTTGGGGATGATCTCGATCGCAGTCCTCGCCGGTGACCCGATGACCGGCGAGGGCGCCGTCTCGTGCCTGCGCAGGTACCCGGGGCTGAAGGTGGTGCCCCAGGAGGAGCACCGGCACGCGGACGTGGTCCTCATGATCACGCCGGACGTCACCGAGGAGACGGTACTGCAGCTGGAGTCGGTGACCGCCCGCTCGGCCAACCCCGGTCTCGGGGTCGTCCTGGTCACCGGGCACATCGGCGACGCCCACCTGCTCCGGGCGGTGCGCCACGGCCTGCGCGGGGTGATGTGGCGTCAGGACACCACGTACGACAAGGTCGTGGAGGCGGTGCGCGCGGTGGCCGACGGCGGGGCCGCGCTGCCGCTCACGGTCCAGGGCCGGCTCGTCGACCACATCCGGGAGGTCCAGCGCGACGTCCTGGGGCCGCTCGGCCTGACCGCGTCCGGTCTGGAGGCCCGCGAGGTCGACGTGCTGCGACTGCTGGCCGAGGGCCTGGAGACGACGGAGATCGCCCAGAAGCTGAACTACTCCGAGCGCACCATCAAGAGCATCGTCAGCGTCATGATGAACCGCCTCGGCCTCCGCAACCGCACCCACGCGGTCGCCTTCGCCCTGCGCTCGGGGACGTTGTAGCGGGCGGGTCAGGAGCGCCGAAGAGGGCGCCGCTCGATGCCGCCGGGCGCCTGCGGCTGTGTGGGGGTTGCTCGCGCAGTTCCCCGCGCCCCCTAAAAGCAGGGCGCTGCTGTGGCGCCCCTTGGGGGCGCGGGGCTGTGTCGACATGCGGCTCCGCCGCGTGGGCGCGACCAGCTCCCACCGGCCCGCAGGGGAAGAATTTCCGGTCCTGCGGGGCAGAGCCCGCGGTGATCGGCGGGCCGTCCGCCGCCGCGCCCCTAGATTCGCGCGCCGGGGAACAACACACGCGGAGACGGGCAGGCAGACATGGAGCACACCGCAGGGCAGCCGGAGACGCCGGAGGAGCCGGCCGTCTGGGAACGGCCGCTGCCGTGGCTCCGGGAGACCGGGTCCGAGACCGGGTCCGGGTCACGGGGAGCGACCGGGACGCAGCCCGCAGAGCCCGCTTCCGAAGCGTCGGCCGCGGAACCGGCGGCGGGCGGCCGGGGGGCCGGGTCCGCACCGGCCGGCGGGAGCGCAGCCGCGTCGACACCCGTACCGGCCCCCACACCCGGCCGCACACCCGCGTCGACGCCCGCGACCGCACCCGGTACGGCCGAGTCCGGTACGGCCGAGTCCGTTGCGGCCGGGCAGCCCGGTGGGTTGTTCCGGTCGCCGGCGGTGCGCCCGGAGCAGCCCGGTGCACCGGACGGGGCGGGCTCCGGGGAAGCCCGGCCGGAGCGCGGTGCACGGGTCGTCGGCGCCGTGGTCGCCGCCTGCGTCCTGCTGGTCCTCGGCCTCGGCAGCGCCGCGTTCATGGCGCTGCCGGACCACGGCGACTCCACACCCCACGCCGCGGCCGTCGGCGACGGCGCCGTCCCCCAGCTCACCGAGGGCGCCGCGGCATGGCCCACCGGCTCCGGGTCCGGCTCCGCGTCGGCGTCCGGCAGCGGCCGTCCGGCGCACGATGCGAAGGGCACGAAGTCCGGCAAGGACAAGGGCGCGCACACCACCGGGGGTTCGTCCACGGAGGCCGACTCCGCCCACCCGGAGAAGG
This sequence comes from Streptomyces sp. NPDC047061, assembly GCF_040643955.1. Lineage (NCBI taxonomy): Bacteria > Bacillati > Actinomycetota > Actinomycetes > Kitasatosporales > Streptomycetaceae > Streptomyces > Streptomyces sp. NPDC047061. The sequence continues at coordinate 100,771 of NZ_JBEYVI010000005.1, read as the reverse complement.
CGACCGGCACCAAGGCCACCCACGCCGCCGGCGCCGGCACCACCGCGACGAGCAAGCCGGCGTCCAAGCCGGCCGCCACCCACGCCGCCTCCTCGACCACCGTGTCCGGCGACGCGATCGTCGGCTACGCCTCCTCGAAGTGCGTCGAGGTGAGCGCCCGCGCCGGCACGGACGGCTCCCCGCTGCGGCTGTGGGGGTGCGACGGCGACGCCTGGCAGAAGTGGGTCTTCAAGTCCGACGGCAGCGTGCGCTCCATGGGCCTGTGCCTGGACATCGCCAACGCCTCCCAGGACAACGGCGCGGCCGTCCAGCTGGCGACCTGCAACGGCGGCTGGGCCCAGAAGTTCAACCTCAACAGCTCCCACGACCTGGTCAACTCGGTGATCGGCAAGTGCGTGGACGCCAAGGACTCGGGCACCGCCAACGGCACCCGGCTCCAGCTGTGGGACTGCGCCGGGACGTCCAACCAGAAGTGGCACCTGGCCTGAGCCCGGCAGCCGTCCCGATCCCGGCAGCCGTCATGTCAGCTCCGCGGGACCCTGCCCTCCGCGGCGGCCCGGGCCGCCTCCACCAGGTGCCTCGAACCCCACCGCCGTGCCACGTCCTCCGCGAGGGCGAACTGCCGTCGCGCCTCCTCCTCGTCGCCCAGCAGCCGGTACAACTCGCCCAGCGAGTGGGCGAGCGGCCGGGTGGCGAAGGAGACGCTGGCGGCACCGGCGAGCTGGGTGCGCAGCGGCAGCAGCAGCGGGACCAGCTCCAGCGCGGTGGTCATGTCGCCCAGCAGGAACGCCAGTTCGGCCCGGAGAGACAGGGCGATGCCGTACAGGTGGTCGGGTACGACGGGTACGGCGGCCTCGGTGCGCCGGCCGAGCGCATGCGCCTGCCCGTGCTCGCCCAGCCGGGCGAGGACCACCCCGAGGGCGAGCTCGGCGGTGGGTTCGGGTTCGGCGAGGAGGGCCCGCAGCAGCGGTTCGGCCTCCCGCGGGCGGCCCTGCCCCAGTCGTACGGTCGTCAGCCCGAGGACGTGCACGAAGTCGCCGTACGGCGATCCGCGGGAACGCAGCCGCTCCCGCACCTCCGCGTAGCCGGCCTCGGACTCCGCGAAGCGGCCCTCGACATGGGCGAGCATGGCCAGGGTCGTCAGGTTGATGGTCTCCGCCTCCGCCAGCCGGTGCCGCCGGGCGACGGTCCGGCCCTCCCCGGTGTGCCGGCGGACCTGGGCGACGTCGTTGCGGGCGCCGGCGGCCATGGCCCCGATGTGCTCCCGCACCCAGCTGTTGGCGGGCAGGTCGTGCGCGTACCCGAGCACCCGCAGTTCGGTCGCCAGCGCCTCGCGGCGGTCCGGGAAGCCGTCTGGTGTGACGGCGGACGCGACGGTCAGCGCGGAGGAGAGCAGCAGCGGGTCCCCGACCGCACGGGCGACGGCCAGCCGCCGCCTCGCCTCCACCACCCGCCCCGCACGCCCACCGACACCCGTCCCGATGCCCGCCTCGGCTCCGGTGCCCCTTCCGGCTCCGGCGCCCGCTTCGGCTCCGACACCTGTCCCGGCTTCGGCGCCGACATCGCCCCCGCTCCCGCTGCCGCTCCCGCTCCCGTCGGCGTCCCCGTGCCCCCCTTCGTCCGCAGGGGCGGGTGGCAGCGTGCCGAGAACGGCCGGGTCCAGGTCGGCGCGTGCGATCAGCCGGTCGACGAACGTGTCGACCGCCGCCGGTTCGACCAGCCCCCACGGCCCGCTGAGGGCTCCGCTCGGCGCCGGCTCCGGTCCGATCCACGCACCGAGGGCCGCCGCCGCCAGTTCGTCGTGCCCGAGGCCCTCGGCCGCCGCCAGGGCGCGCTGCCTGGTGTGCCGCGCCGCCATGATGGCCCCGGCCCGTATCTCCGCCCGCAGCAACCGTCCGAGCAGGGCGACCAGCCGCCCCGCCCGGCCGCCTCCCGCCCCGCCGGTCCTGTCGCCGTCCGCGGTGGCGGCGGGTATCAGCGCGAAGGAGTCGATCGCCTGCGTGAGCAGCTCGACCGCGGTGTCGTGGGCGTAGCGCCGCTCGGCGTGGTCGGCCGCGCCCAGCGAGTACTCGACGGCGAGCGCCGCCGTCCGCCCGTTCGCCGCCCGTGCGAAATGGTGCGCGAGGGCCGCCAGATCGTCCGGACGGCGCCGGCGCAGCACCTCCGCCAGACGGGCGTGCAGCCGTGCGCGCCGTACCCCGACCAGGTCGGTGTAGAGGGTGTCGCGGACCAGCGCGTGCGCGAACCGGACCACCCCCGGCGCCGGTTCGGTCAGCAGCCCGGCCACGACGGCCGCCTCGACGGCGTCGAGCACGTCGTGTTCGCCGTGCCGTGCCGGGTCCGCGGCCTCGACGAGCACACCGACCTCCGTCTCGCGGCCCACCACCGAGGCGAGCTGAAGGACGGCCGGTGCCCCCTCGGGCAGCTGCCGCAACCGTCGGCGCAGTACGTCGCGCACGCCCTGCGGCACCTCGGAGACCGCCACCAGGGCGCCCTCGCTGGCGAGCAGCCGGGCGCTCTCGCGGATGTAGAAGGGGTTGCCCCCCGTGCGCTCGGCGAGCGCGGTCACGATCGCCGGGTCGACCGGCTCCCCGCACACCGCGCCGACCAGGGTGGCCACCTCCGGCAACGGCAGCCCGCCGAGCGCCAGCCGGAACGGCGAGCGGTGGGCGAGTTCCGCAAGGGTCTTGGTCAGCCGGTCCGCCGCGTCGGCCGGGCGGTACGCGGCGATCACCAGCACCGCTGAGCCGACCAGCTCGGCGGCGCGTTCCAGCAGGGCCAGCGTCTCGCCGTCCGCCCGGTGCAGGTCGTCGAGAACGACCGCCAGCGGTGCCTTGGCGGCGGCCTCCCGCAGCCAGGCGGCGAACGCCCGGTGCAGCCGGAACCGTCCGGCCGACGCCGCCCCGCCGTCCGGGACCGGGAGCCCGGTGCCCCCGGGTCCGTCCGCTCCCCGTTCGCCGTAGCCGGCCTCCTGGAGCAGCGCGCCGAGCGCGTCCGGATCGGTGGGCGGCACGCGGCGGGCGAGCGCGTCGAGCGCCTCCGCCCAGGCCCAGGCGGAGGGGGCGCCGTCGAACTCGGGGCAACGGCCGACCACCACGGTCCAGCCCTGCTCCCGCAGCCACAGCCGGTACCGGCCGAGCAGCGCCGACTTGCCCGCACCGGCCTCCCCGGTCACCAGGACCACACCACCGCCCCGCCGGGCGGCACGCGCGACCTCGGCCAGGGCCCGCAGTTCGCCGTCCCGGCCCACGAACAGCTCCTCGGCCGGCTCCTCGGTCGGCTCGTCGGCCGACAGGTCCACGACGACTGGGGCCGCGGAGTCCGCGAAGGGCACGAGCGGGACGGCCGAAGCCGGTACGGGAGCCGACCGCGCAGTCGGCACTGTGGGCGCTGTGGGCATTTCCGCCACCGTCGCCCCTGTCGCCACCGTCGCTCCTGCCGACGACGACGCCACCGTCGCCCCTTTCGGCACCGAACCCACCGTCGGCACCGACGCGCGCAGGATCTCGGTCCGCCCCGCCAGCAGGGCCTTCTCCAGTTCGGTCAGCGCGTCGCCCAGGCCCAGGCCGAGTTCGTCGGCCATGACCGCGGCGGCGCGCCGCAGCTCGGCCAGTGCGTCGGCACGCCGCCCCCCGGCCCACAGCGCGAGGGCCAGCAGCCGCCAGCCCTCCTCGCGCAGCGGATGCTCCCGCACGAGCGCCTCGGCCGCCGGCACCGCCTCCGCCGGGGTGCCGGACGCGAGGGCCGCACCGATCGCCAACTCCCGTGCCGCGAGATGCAGATCACCCAGCCGGGCCCCCTCGGCGGCCGCCCACTCCTCGTCGGCCCACTCGCCGTACGCGGTCCCGTGCCACCACCCGATGGCCTCCTCGAGGAGGCGCCGGGCCTCGGCCGGAGGCGCCGTACGGGCCCGCCGCACCGCCGCCTCGAACCGCCAGGCGTCGACCGCCTCTTCGGGCAGCCGCACCGCATACCCGGGCGCGACGCTGACCAGGACACCGGCGGGGGTGCGCGGCGCCCGGCCGGGTTCGAGCGCGCGGCGCAGGTTCGACACGTAGACGTGCAGGGAGGCCGCCGCCTTCTGCGGGGGCCGGCCCCGCCACAGGCGGTCGATGAGCCGGTCGACGGGCACCACCCGGCCGCGGTTCGCCAGCAAGAGGGCGAGGACCGCACGTTGCCGGGGGCTTCCCAGGTGGACCGGTGCACCGTCGATGTCGGCACCGATCGGCCCCAGGACCTGAACAGAGAGCATGAACGGGCAATTTACAGCGCCGCTTCGTCCCCTCGGAGGCGCTCCGTGGCGTGTCCGAACGCTTCCCGGAGCGCGATGGGGACCGGCCCACGCCCGGCCCACGCCCGGCCCGCACCCGGTGTGTGTCCGGCCCGCATCCTGTGTGTGTGGGCATCCGCGCGGCGCCACGAGGCAGGCCCATTTATGGAGTATCGACCTACCTGTGGTGACGCCTTGGTGAACAATGGCCATCCTTGGGGACAGGTGCGGCTGCAGCCGTCGGCCGGATGGGGTGAGGGGCATGCAGGAGCCGAGACTCGGGGTTGCCGTGGTGACCATGGGGAACCGGCCCGACGAAGTCGACGCCCTGCTTCTGTCCGTCGCCAAGCAGGACCTCGCCCCCGACCGCATCGTGATCGTCGGCAACGGCTGCCGGCTGCCCGAGTTCGCCGGCCGTCTCGACCTGCCCGGCGAGATCACCACCGTCGACGTCGAAGACAACCTCGGCTGCCCCGGCGGCCGCAACGTCGCCCTCGCCACTCTGCGCGCGTTCGGCGACGTGGACGTCGTCGTCGAACTGGACGACGACGGACTGCTCGTCGACGTCGAGGTGTTCCGGCAGGTCCGGGATCTGTTCGCCGCCGACCCCCGCCTCGGCATCGTCGGCTTCCGGATCGCGGACGAGCACGGCGTGACCCAGCGCCGGCACGTGCCGCGCGTCGGCAACGCCGACCCCCTGCGCGGGGGTTACGTCACCGGGTTCCTCGGCGGCGGCCATGCCCTGCGCATGGACATGCTCGTCGAAACCGGCGACTGGCCCGCCGAGTTCTTCTTCGCCCACGAGGAGACCGACCTCGCCTGGCGGGCCGCCGACGCAGGCTGGAAGATCCTCTACGCGCCCGAACTGCTCCTCCAGCACCCCCGGACCTCGCCCGCCCGGCACGCCGTCTACTTCCGGGTCACCGCCCGCAACCGGGTGTGGCTGACGCGCCGTCGGCTGCCCCTGCCGCTGATCCCGGTCCACCTGGGCGTCTGGATACTGATCACACTCCTGCGCACTCGTTCGACGGGCGGCCTGCGGGCCTGGTTCGCGGGCTTCGCGGAGGGACTGCGCGAGCCGGCCGGGGAGCGTCGCCCCATGCGCTGGCGCACGGTCTGGCGGCTCACCAGACTGGGCCGCCCACCGGTCGTCTGAATCCGGCCCACCGGAAACGCGGGAATACGGAAACGCGGGAATACGGAAACGCGGGAACCCGGGAATGTGGGAACCCGGGAATTCACCCGGGAGGCGGGACGAGGGTCCCGGTCGATCACCTCCGCCGACCGGGACCCTCTTGCGTCCCCGGACCCAGGCCTGCGGCGACACTCCCCCGAGTTACGCGATCTACGCGTGCACCGTCCGACCCGATCCGATGCGAAGATCACATCAGGGCTCGCCAACGGATCGCTAACATGTGGCCAGCGGTTCTCCCGGAGGTCGCCGAGCGGTTGGCGCGAAGCCGCCGTGCGGCTCCGGGAACGGCCCGGAAACCCAGCGGATTCCGGCTCCGACCGGCACAGAGAAGGTGGCGGGAAATCATCCCCTACGGGATGGAATCCCGCCAGGATCCAGGACCGGCGGGTACGTCCGCCGTGCGGCGCGGTCGCCCATGGCCGTGCGGGAAGGCGATGGGCGGAGTGATGCGGCGGTACGAGCTGCGGTTCGGACTGCTGGGACCTCCGGTTCTCTACGACGCGTCCGACGTACGCCCCATCGGCAGCCCCAAGGTGCGCGCGCTGCTCACCGCGCTGCTCCTGGAGGCAGGGCGGGTCGTCTCCGTCGACTCGCTCAGGGAGGCCCTGTGGGGCGGGGCGCCTCCGGTGTCGGCGCGCGCCTCGCTGCACAACCACGTCACGCGGCTGCGCCGGCTCCTCGACGACCCGGAGCGGCTGCGGGCCGTACCGCCCGGGTACCTGCTGCGTGTCGACGACGGTGAGCTGGACGTCGACGTGTTCGACACCCGGGTGGCGCAGGCGCGCGCGGCGCACGGGCGGCGGGAGTGGACGCCGGTGCTGCGTGCCTGCGCCGACGGTCTCGCGCTCTGGCGCGGCAGCCCGCTCGGCGGCCTCCCCGCCGACTTCGGCGGCCGCGCCTTCGTGCAGCGCCTGGAGGAGGCCCGGCTCCTGCTGCTGGAGTGGCGCTACGACGCGGAGCTCGCCCTCGGCGGGCCCCGGCTGGGCGGTGTCGTACCGGAGTTGGCGGCGCTCGTCGCGGAGCACCCGCTCCGGGAGGCCTATCACCGCCAGCTGATGCTCGCCCTCCACCGCACCGGCCGCCAGGCGGAGGCCCTCGCCGTCCACCGCGACCTGCGCAACCGCCTGAGAGACGACCTGGGGATCGAGCCCGGCCCGTCGGTCCGCCGGGCCCATGTGGAGGTGCTGCGGGGGAGCGGCGCGGTGAGGGAGGCGCTGCCGCACGGGGGCGGCTCGGACGAGGACTTTCCACTCAAGGACAAGGGTGCCCTGGCCGACGGGGTGCTTGACGAGGGTGAAACGGGTGCGGGCGCATCGTGGCCGTTCGCGCCCACGCGGCAGGGCCGCACATCTCACAGCCCCGCACCCCTGGAAGGCGCGTCAACACACCGTCCTTCGAAAGGCGGGGACGCCGACGACCGAACGAAGCCCGCCCACGCCCCGGACGGCCCCGTCGCGCCCGGTTCTACGCGCGACGACTCCCCGACCCCCCGCCCCGCCCAACTCCCCCCACCCCCGGCCCACTTCACCGGCCGCACCGCCGTCATCGAGGAGCTGGACCACACCCTCGCTCCGCCACCCCCTGCCCACACCACCCCCCGCCTCGAACCCACATCAACCCCCCTGCCCCCTACCACCACCGCCCCCTACCCTCCCGCTTCCACCGGGCCCCACCCTCCCGCTTCCACCGGGCCCCACCCTCTCGCTTCCACCGGGCCCCATCCCCCCGCAGTCTTCGATCCCCATCCACCCGCGGCCGCCGACGGCGATTCCGCCCCACAGGGGCCACCCGCACCCGACCACGAAACTGTCACGGGTGGTGCGGGTGGGAAAACAAAGGCCGAAGGCGAAGCCGAGGCCACAGCCACCCCCGCCCTCACCGCGATCACCGGCATGGCCGGTGTCGGCAAGACCGCCCTCGCCCTCCACGTCGCGCACCAGCTGCGGGATCGTTTCCCCGACGGCCAGCTCTACGTCAACCTGCACGCCGCCACCCCCGGCATGCCCCCGCTCGCCCCCGGCCAGGCGCTCGCCGCACTGCTCAGGGATCTCGGCGCCGATCCCCGCAGCATCCCCGAACACCCGGACGCGGCCGCCGCGTTGCTGCGTTCCCTGCTCGCACCGACCCGCACCCTCCTGCTGCTCGACGACGCGGCGAACGCCGCCCAGGTGCGGCCGTTGCTCCCCGGCGGCCCCGGCTGCGCGGTGATCGTCACCAGCCGTTCGCCGCTCACCGCGCTCGACGGCGCCCGCCGTTTCCCGCTCGGGCCGTTGACCGGCGAGGACAGCGCGGCGCTGCTGCGCGCGGTCAGCGGGCGTGCGGAGATCGACGCCGGTCACCCGCTGGTCGGCCTCACCGGCAGGCTCCCGCTCGCCCTGCGCGTCGTGGCCGCCCGGCTGGCCGCCCGCCGCGCCCTCACTCCCGAGGTGCTGGCCGGTCAACTGGCCGCCACCGAGCGCAGGTTGCACCACCTCGAATACGACGACCTCAGCGTCCGCCGCTCTCTCGCCGTGGCCCATGACGCCCTCGCCGCCTCCGACCGGACCCCGGACCGCGCCGCCGCCCTCGTCCTGCGCCACCTCGGCGCCCTCGACCTGCCCACCTACGGCGCCCCCCTGATCGCCCGGCTCACCGGCACCGACGAGCGCCGCGCCGAGGCCGCCCTGGACCGGCTGGTCGACGTGGCCCTCCTGGAGGAGACCGCGTACGGCCGCTACACCCCGCACGACCTGGTCCGGGACTTCGCCCGCGAGCTGGCGCAAGACCCCGGCGCCGCCGGTGGCGCCGACCGCACCGGTGGCGCCGACCGCACCGGCGGCGCCCACCCCACCGATGACTCCCACCGCACCGAGGCCGCTCTCACCGCCCTGCGCTGGTTCGCCGCCGTCGCCGAACGCGCCCTGGTCGTGATCGTCGAACCCGGACTCGACCGGGGCGACCGCCGCCGGCCCACCACCGCCCAGCCCCCCGAACACCAGCCGTACGCCGCCGCCCTGCCGCCCTTCGAGTGCGCCGAACACGCCTTCGCCTGGGGCGACATGGAGCTGGAGAACATCGTCGCCCTGGTGGAGCGGTACGCCGACACCGCCGACGCACGGATCAGCGCCTACCTCTCCACGCTCGTCCGCCTCCTCTACCCCTACGTCCTGCGCAGCGGCCGGGTCGCCGAGATGGAGGTGCTCGGCACCGCCGCCCTGGCCGCCGCCCGCCGCCTCGGCGACGAGCCCGCCGAGGCGTACGCCCTCGGCGACCTCGCCGGCCTCCGCTTCCTCACCGGCCGGCAGCGCGAGGCCCTCGCCCTGACCGACGCTGCGCTGGTCCTGTGGCGGCGGCTGGGCGCGGCGTCCTGGATCCGGCGCGGCCTGAACAACCGGGGGCTGCTCCTTGAGGGCCTCGGCCGCTACGACGAGTCGGGCGAGGCCCTGCGGCAGAGCCTGGACTACTCCCGGCAGCTGAACGACCCCTACGGCGAGGCCGTCACCCACAGCCATCTCGGCAACCTCTACGAGCACACCGACCCGCGCGCCGCCATCGAGCAGCACCGGCGCTCACTGGCGATCGGGGACACGATCGGCGCCGTCATCCTGCAGCACTCGGCGCACTGCAACATCGGCTACGCCCATCTCCGCCTCGGTGAACCGGCGGCCGCCACCGCACACTTCGAGGAGAGCCTGCGTATTCTCGGCGGTCACGGCGACTGGCACGGCGAGTCCCAGACCCGGCTCGGCCTGGTCCGCGCGCTGCGCACCCTCGGCCGCACCGACCGCGCCCACCACGAGTGCGCCGAGCTCCTGCGCCGCGCCGACGCCCGCGCCGACCGCTACAGCGGCGGTCTCGCCCGCCACCAGCTCGGCCTGCTCCTGCGCGAACAGGGGCGCACGGGCGAGGCGTACGACGTCTGGCGCGAGGCCCTCACCGCCCTGGACGGCACGGACGAAGCGGACGTCCTCACCGAACTGCACGACCTACTCGCACCCGCTGCCCCATCCGACCGGCCCCACTCATCCGACCGGTCAAACCGATCCGACCGATCCGACCGATCCAGTTCCTCCGGCTGATCACTTCGCGTCGGCATAGCACTCCACCACCGCCGTCGTGAACGGGAAACGCACCGGTGTCTGACCGAACGTCAGCCGTCCCGCCAGGTCGGCCGCTTCCCGTATCGCCACCACGACCGCCTCGGTCTCCTTCTCGGGACAGTGCACGATCACCTCGTCGTGCTGGAAGAAGACCAGCTCGGCCGCCATGTCCGCGCAGGTCCGGCGCAGCGCCGCGAGCATCAGCAGGGCCCAGTCGGCGGCGCTGCCCTGGACCACGAAGTTGCGCGCGAAGCGGCCCCGGGCCCGGGAGTTGGTGGAGGCGTACCCCGGCACCCAGCCCTCGGCCGCATGCTCCTCAGGCTCCTCCTGGGGCATCCCCGCCTCCTCCGTGCCGTCGCCCGCACCGGTCGCCGGCGGACAGGTCCGGCCCAGCCAGGTGCGCACCAGCCGGCCCTCCTCGCCCGCCCGCGCGGCCTCGTCGACGTAGGCCACCGCCTTGGGGAAACGGCGTCTGAGCGCGGCCAGGTTCTTCAGGCCGTCGCCGGAGGTCTGGCCGTAGACCGCGCCCAGGACGGCGAGCTTGGCCTGTGCGCGGTCGCCGGAGAACGCGCGGTCGGAGACGGACTGGTAGAGGTCGGTCTCCCGCCCGGCGACCTCCATCAGCCCGGGGTCGCGGGAGATCGCCGCCAGCACGCGCGGCTCCATCTGGTCGGCGTCGGCCACGACCAGCCGCCAGCCGGGGTCGGCGACCGCGGCCCGCCGGATCACCTTGGGGATCTGCAGCGCGCCCCCGCCGTTGGTCACCCAGCGCCCGGTGACCGTGCCGCCCGCGTGGAACTCGGGCCGGAACCGGCCGTCACGCACCCAGTCCTGGAGCCAGGTCCAGCCGTGCGCCACCCAGATCCGGTACAGCTTCTTGTATGCGAGGAGCGGCTGCACGGCCGGGTGGTCGACGGTCGACAGCTCCCAGCGGCGGGTGGACTTCACCTTGATCCCGGCCTGGGCGAAGGCCTTGACCACATCGGCCGGGAGATCCGGGCGCACCCGCCTGCCGAACGCAGCCGACACCTCGTCGGCCAGTTCGGCCAGCCGGCGTGGCTCGCCGCCGCCCGCGTACCGCTCGCCGAGCAGTTCGCGCAGCACCTCGCGGTGGACCTCGGCGCTCCAGGGCAGGCCCGCGCGGTTCATCTCGGCGGCGACCAGCATCCCCGCCGACTCGGCGGCGGTCAGCAGCCGCATCCGCTCCGGGTGTTCGGCCCGGTCGTGCCGGCGCTGCTGCTCGGCGTAGACCGTGAGGAGCTCGTCGAGCGTCAGGCGGGTGGTGCCCTGCGGTTCGAACAGTGGTGACTGCGCGCCCGGTTCGGCCGCGCGTGGCGGCGGATCGGGCGGTACGGGACCGCCGCGGAGGCGGGCCAGGGCGGCGGCGGCCGAGTGCGGCTCGCCGGACCGTCCCTCGTGGCCCAGCAGAAGTGTCTCGGCGTCCTCGATGTCGTAGCACCGCTCCACTCGCACCCCCGTGGCGAGCAGTCGCGGGTAGACCTCGGCGGTCGACCGCCACACCCAGCGTGTGACCTCCGGGCGGTCCCCGACCGCCGCGGCGAGATCGGGCTCCCGCCGCACCGGGCCGGCGGGCAGCCCGTCCGGACCGAGGGGGGCGACGTCCACGCCACCGTCCTCGGCCGGAGCGAGAGCCCACCGGTCGGTCATGCTGCGAGTCTGACACCCACCACTGACAATCGCTCTGACCTGCGGATTCGACAATTCTCCGGGCTGCTCAGCCCGCCCCGCCCGCCTCTGCCCCGCCCTTCTCCGCCCCGCCCGCCTCCTGCGCCGCGCCCGCCGCCTCCGCCACCGCGTTCTTCTGTTCCAGCAGCAGCCCCAGCACCTTGGCGACGTACTGCTCGGTCGCCGACTTGGTGACGCCCAGCTCGCTGAGGACGCCGTGGCCGTTCTCCTGTTCCAGGAGGGCCAGCAGCAGGTGTTCGGTGCCGATGTAGTTGTGGCCGAGGCGGAGGGCCTCGCGGAAGGTGAGTTCGAGGGCCTTCTTGGCCTCCGGTCCGTAGGGGACGAGATCGGGGGTGTCGTCCGCGGCCGGCGGGAGCGCGGCCGTGGCCGCCTGGCGCACGGTGTCCAGCAGGACGCCCTGCGCGAGGATCGCCTTCGCCGCGATGCCGTCCGGTTCGGCCAGCAGGCCGAGGACCAGGTGCTCGGGGCGGCCCTCGGCGTTGCGTGCCGCGACGGCTTCGTTGTGGGCCGCCATCACCACGTTCTTCGCGCGCGGGGTGTAGCGGTCGAAGCCCTGGCTGGGATCGAGGGCGGTGGACTCCTTCGGCACGAAGCGCTTCTGTGCCGCCTGTCGGGTCACGCCCATGCTCTTGCCGATGTCGGTCCAGGACGCGCCGGAGCGCCGGGCCTGGTCGACGAAGTGGCCGATCAGGTGGTCGGCGACGTCGCCCAGGTGGTCGGCGGCGATCACCGCGTCCTGGAGCTGGTCGAGGGGTTCGGGGTGCACCTTCTTGATCGCCGCGATGAGGTCGTCGAGGCGTACGGATGCCGTGATGTTCGGGTCGGTAGCCATGTGTCAACCGTAGGTTGACACCCTTCCCCTGTCAACCGTTGGTTGACATCCGGCCCGCGGATGAGTCGGGCCAGGGGAATCGGTGCGTTATCCACAGGGTGTGGACGGCCGCCGACCGCTGTCGGCGCCGCATGGCACGATCGACACGTGACCAGCAGCCAGCCCAGCACCGTCGACCGAGCCTTCCGGAGCGCCCTGTACGACGACACCGACTCCGGCCTCGACACGGGCGCGTCCCTCCTCGCGGCCGACTCCGGCACGGACGCGGAACTCGTGCACCGCGGCCGGGAGTTCGTCGCGGCGGCCTGGCGGCGCGGCTGGCAGCCCGCCGACGTCGTACGACTGGTGCGGCGCGAGCTGGACGACCCGCACGTCCGGCTCGCCGCCGGGCTGATCCGGGCGCAGGCACCGGACGACCGGCCGCGTGGCCCCCGCTGGCAGGCGCAGCTCGACGCACTGCCCCAGCAGGACGGCCACGCGCGCATGGGCGACCGCTTCTCGCACGCCACCGCCGTCCTGGAGCTCTACCGCCTGCTGCTGCGGCTGCCCGCCCTGGAGCCCCTCGACGAGCCCCCGCCCGCGGCGACCGCGCACCGTCCGCAGTCCCGCATGCTCACCCGGATCCGCGCGCTGCTCGCCAAGGCCGAGGCGACCGGGTACCCGGAGGAGGCGGAGGCGCTCAGCGCCAAGGCCCAGGAACTGATGGCCCGGCACAGCGTCGACGAGGCGCTGCTCGCCGCGGGGGCGCCCGCGCCGGACGCACCGGGCGCCTGCCGGATCGGGGTCGAGCCGCCGTACGAGCAGGCCAAGGCGGTGCTGCTGGACGCGGTGGCCACGGCCAACCACTGCCGCGCGGTGTGGAACGAGCCGCTGGCCTTCTCCACGGTCGTCGGTTTCGAGGCGGACCTGGAGGCGGTCGAGCTGCTCCACACCTCGCTGCTGGTGCAGGCGACACACGCGATGACGAAGGCGGAGGCCGCGCAGCGGGCGGGCGGCCGCAAGCGCACGAAGACCTTCCGCCAGTCCTTCCTGGCGGCGTACGCCCACCGGGTCGGCGACCGCCTCAGAGCGGCGGCGCAGTCGGCCGTGGCCGAGGCCAAGGCACCTCAGGCCCTGCTGCCGGTCCTGGCCACGAGAGAGCTGGCCGTGACCGACCGCATGCACGAGATGTTCCCGGACACCACCACGACCCGCCTGCGCGGAGTGACCGACGAGGCAGGCTGGACAGCAGGCACAAGAGCAGCAGACCAGGCCCAGGTCCACTCCCACACCCAACTCCCCTGAGGCCCATTCCCCCCCCGCAAGGGCCGCGCCCCGTCAGGGGCGCGGGGAACTGCGCGAGAAACCCCCACCGGCAGTCAGCCGAAACCCGACCGCTCCCTGAACCGGCTCCCTGAACCGGCTCCCCCGATTCAGTCCCCCGCCTGCTGGAACGGCCCCACCGCGGCGTTCGGCTTGTCCGCCGCCCCCTTGCCCGCCACCGCCCCGTACTTCCACGGGAAGCTCTGCGTCGTGTCGCTCCCCGGCAGGGACACCGTCATCGAGGTGGCCGCGAGGCTCGCCGCGTCGCCGTCCTTGCCCCGCACGTAGCTGATCGAGAACGTCGCCGAGTCGCCCTTGGCGAGCTTCAGCTTGTCGGCCTTCGCACCCGACTGCGCGGCGACCGCCGCCGACGTGCCGCCCGCCTTCAGCGTGACCCCGGCGAAGCCGTCCAGCGTGCACGGCGCGCTCTGGTTGGTGATGCTCACCGGCACCTCGCCGGTGTCCCCCGCGGTCGGCGCGACGCTCGCGGAGCCGACCTGGACGGAGACCTTCCCGATCTCGCAGGCCGAGCTGTTCTTGCTACTGGAGCCCGAGCCGCCGTTGTCGCAGGCGGTCAGGGTCAGGGCGGCGGCGACAGCGGTGACGGCGGTGACGGTGAGCGGAATGGCGCGCATGAGCAGTTCCCCATCGAGGTCGTGACGGTGTCCCAGCATCATCACGCCCCGGCCCGGGCCCCGCGCGTCCGCCCCCGCCCACGACCCTTTCGAGTGTGTTTTCGCCGCCCTGCGCGGGCCGACGAAAACACACCGGAAGCGGTCCTATGCGGCCCTACTGCCCAAGGCTCGCCGTCGGGAGCCCCGACGGCAGCTTGCCGCCCTCGGCCTTGGTGTAGGTCTCCTCGCCGGATTTTCCGGACCAGGTGACCTTCATGCCGCTCTTGCTGACCGAGTCGACCATTCCGGTGCCCCGGTCCTTGCTGCCGTTCGTGCAGGTGAGATGGATCATCCGCATCCCGGCCTCCTCACCGGCGGTCCCGCTGCACACGGACCCGCCGGTCTCGAAGAGCCCGGCCTCCTGGCCGGTGACCACCAGCGCGACGATCTTCCCGCCGCTCGTGGTGATCCAGCTGCCCTGCAGCGCGTCGGAGGAGGCCGTGGAGTCCTCCGAACCGGCCGTGGCGGTGGCGGCCGCGGACGACGTGCCCGACGGGGTGGCCGAGGAGTCGCTGTCGGAGCCCCCGCCGCTGCTGCACGCGGTCAGCGCAAGCGCGCCCACCAGCCCTGCGGCGGCGGCCACGATCCGCAGAGCCGGCCGCGGGGTCGCCGCGGCCGCCCCCGCCGAAGCGGCCTCCGCCGACGCCGACGCCGATGCCGACGCCGTCTCCGCCCGCGCCGTACCCGTACTCGCCGTAGCCGTGGTCACCGCAACGCTCCCAAGCTCTAGGGGGTCGGCCGCCCGGCCGCCCGGACGACAGCGGCAAGCTACCAGCACTCACCAGGAGGACTTGCGTACGCCAGGTAGGTATCCGCTGTGGGCCTGGTCCCGCAGATTGACCCGGGACAGACCGAACGCGCGGAAGTAACCGCGCGGGCGGCCGTCCACCTGGTCGCGGTTGCGGAGACGCGTGGCGCTCGCGTCGCGCGGCTGGCGCCGCAGCTCACGCCCGGCGGCGCGGCGCTCCGCGGCGGTCGAGGAGGGCCGCCGGAGGATCTCCTTCAGTTCCGCCCTGCGCACGGCGTACCGCGCGACGACTTCCTGACGCCGCTCGTTCTTCGTGATCTTGCTCTTCTTCGCCATAACGGCGCCCCGCCCCCGTCAGACCTTCACGCCGCGTGCCCGGATGCGGGCCACGGCCGCCTCCACGCCGATCGTGTCGACGGTCCTGACGGCGCGTGCGCTCAGCCGGAGCCGTACGTGCCGGTTCTCGCTCGGCAGCCAGTAGCGCCTGTTCTGGATGTTGGGGTCGAAGCGGCGGGAGGTCCGCCGGTGGGAGTGGGAGATCCGGTTGCCGAAGCCGGGCCGGGCGCCGGTCAGCATGCAGTGGGCGGACATGGTGACGTACCTCTCTCGCGCTGAGGACCCAGAAGCCAGTGCTAATGGGATTCATTTTCAGTAAGGTATCAGTCATGGCACGCAACGAACTCCGCCCGGTGATCAGACTCCGGTCCACCGCAGGGACCGGCTACACCTACGTGACCCGCAAGAACCGCCGGAACGACCCGGACCGCATGACCCTGCGCAAGTTCGACCCGGTCGCCGGCCGGCACGTCGACTTCCGAGAGGAGCGCTGAACCCCCGCCATGCGCAAGGGAATCCACCCCGCCTACGGGCCCGTCGTGTTCCGTGACCGGGCCGCGAACCACGCCTTTCTCACCCGCTCGACGCTGGCGGGCGGGAGCACGGCCGGGAACACGGCCGCGGAGACGGCCGGGAAGACGATCGAGTGGGAGGACGGCCGGACCTACCCGGTGGTCGACGTCGAGATCTCGGACGCCAGCCATCCCTTCTACACCGGCACCGCCCGCGTCCTGGACACCGCCGGGCGCGTGGAGCGCTTCGAGCGGCGGTACGGAAAGCAGGGCTGATGCATCCCTCCGCCCCGTTCCCCTCGGGCCCGAACCCCTCCGGTCCGAACCCCTCCGCCCGGCTCCCCGTCGTGATCGTCGGCGGGCTGCACGTCGACGCCCGCAGGCAGGCCGTCGCCCGGCTGCTCGCCGACGTCCGGGGGAGCGTCGTACTCCACCACGACCTCGCCACGGCCGCCGACGGCACGGTCGTACGGACAGTCCGGGACGCCTCCGGCCTGCTGTCCACCGGTGAGACGCCCCTGGTCGACGACTGCGCGTGCTGCGCCCTGCGCGAGGACCTGGTGCCTGAGCTGCGGCGGCTCGCGGCCGAGGGTGCCACCCGGCTCGCGATCGTCGAGCTGTGGGACTCCGTCGAGCCCAGGGCGATGGCCGAGGTCGTCGTCGCCGGCGGGCTCACCGTCACCGGCGTGATCACCGCCGTCGACCCGGCGCTGCTGCTGCCGTACCTGGGCAACGGCGACGACCTCGCCGACGCCGGGCTCGCCGCGGCCGCCACCGACCGGCGCACGGTCGCCGACACCTTCGCCCGGCAGCTGGAGTACGCCCCCGTCCTCGCCGTCCTCGACTCCCCGGAGGCCGACGACGAGGACCGCGAGCTGCTCGCCCAGCTCCACCCGACAGCCCGCCAGGTCCCCCTCCCGGGCGGCCACCCCGGGGACCTGGCGGGCACCGCAGGCGCGCTGGCCCGGGCCGCCCTCGCCGGCTTCGACGCCGAGGCGGCCGCGGCCGCCCAGCACCCGGCCTGCGCCCTGCTCCCCGCGGAGGCCGACGGCCACGGCGTCGCCACCCTGGTCTGGGAGCGCAGGCGGCCCTTCCATCCCGAGCGGCTGTACGCCGCCCTGGAGGACCTGACCTGCGCGGCCGCCCGCAGCCGGGGCCGGTTCTGGCTCGCCGGCCGGCCCGACGTGCTGCTGCACTGGGATGCGACGGGCGGCGCCCTGTGCGTGGAGAGCGCGGGGCCGTGGCTCGCCTCCCTCCCGGACGCGGCCTGGGACCTGGTCCCGCCGGTGCGCCGGGCCGCCGCCGCCCTCGACTGGCACCCGGAGCACGGCGACCGCTGCCAGCACCTGGTCTTCACGTCGCCCGGGCTCGACCGCGACGGGCTCGAACGGCTGCTGGAGTCCTGCCTGCTGACCGACGCCGAGTACGCCGCCGGACGCGCCGCCTGGGAACGGCTGCCGTCCGCCTTCGACACCCTCCTGGAGGTCTGATCGCTGCCCTACGGGACCTAAGGGCCGCCCGGTAGCACGCGGGCCGTCCGGTGGCCCGGTCCCGATCCGGCCGATCCCGCTCACCGGACCGTCACACGGACGCTGGAACACGGGGGCCGGAGTACGCGTCCTTTCCTAGTGCATGGAGGATTCGATCCGGACGGTCCCGTGCGGGTGGCGGCGCGCGGGATCATGGACGGGGGCCGGTGGTCGCATGCCCTGCGGCGACCGGGGCAGACGCTGGAACGGGTTGAGTAAAGCGGACGTCAAAGCTGTAACCGCAGGAACACCCCCCGTGCACGTGCATCTGCTCATGCATCTGCACGTGAACAAGGTTATGATCCGGGTCAGTTGACCGCTGCATCAATGGTCACATCAGCCAGTTAGTGCACCACCGGGGAGCGACCTGTGGACCTCGACGTTGACGGCGTGTACGGGGGGTTTGACGTGTACAACGGCATGGCTGCCACGCAGCTGGACGGAGTGGCCTGGCAGAAGAGCAGGCACAGCAACTCGCAGGGTTCCTGCGTGGAGTTCGCCCGGCTGCCGGGCGGCGACGTGGCGGTCCGCAACTCGCGCTTCCCGGACGGGCCGGCACTCGTCTACACGCGTGCCGAGATCGAGGCGATGCTCCTCGGTGTCAAGGACGGCGAGTTCGACCACCTGATCACGAGCTGACGGCGGTCACATCCGGGGCAACCCGGTGCGTTCGGTGCACAACGCTCGGTAACGCGCGTAGAAACCCGGCGTCCGAAGACGCCGGGTCCGTCATTCGGCGGACTGCAGCCGGAACAGCGCCCACACGACCTTGCCGTGGAGGGTGCCCGCCAGCGGGTGCCAGCCCCAGCTGTCGCTGAAGCTGTCGACCAGGAACAGCCCGCGTCCCGACTCCGCCGAGAAGTCCTCGGAGTCGCGGGGGACGGGCGTCTCGTGGCTGGGGTCGCGCACCGCGCACACCAGCCGTCCGGTCCACCGCATCAGGTGCAGCCGCACCGCCGGCCCGTGCGGCGCGGCGAGGCAGTCGGTCTCGCCGGGCACCGCGTGCCGCAGAGCGTTGGTGACGAGCTCCGAGACGACGAGGCAGACGTCGTCGAAGCGGTCGCCGACGTCCCACTGGCCGAGCGTTCTCCGGGTGAACTGACGGGCTTCGCGCACCGCTTCGTAGCGGGCGGGCAGGGCGCAGGAGGCGGCGTTGGACACGGCCGCGGGATCAAGCGGCGGAAGGCCCTGCCGTAATGGCTTGAGCATGGTCGATCCATTCGTCCCCATGCGAGGCACTCCCGGGAATTCGCGGTCGTTGCGATGCAGCGGTGGCGCGGGACCATGGTTTCGGATGCGTACAGCAGATGCAAGGGCAGATGCACGTGCACGCGACCGAATTGGACCCTCCCGTACCGCTTGTTGGCCATTTTTTCCGCCAACTTCCCGCTCTTGGCTCACTACCTGCTTGCAACTTCCTGTGCTTAAACTTTGGCCGCTTTCCGTTTCCGTAACCGGACGAGTACTGCTCGAAGTGTTTTAGTGGCAGACTGCGGGCCCTGAAGACGGTTGGGGAGGCTGGCGAACGTGAGCGCGGGAGAGCCCGGATCGGTGGTGCGGCGAATGCTGCTCGGCTCGCAACTCAGGCGGCTGCGCGAGGCCCGGGGCATCACCCGCGAGGCCGCGGGGTACTCGATCCGTGCCTCCGAATCGAAGATCAGCCGCATGGAGCTGGGCCGGGTGAGCTTCAAGACGAGGGACGTGGAAGACCTGCTGACGCTGTACGGCATCACCGACGAGGCCGAGCGCCAGCAGCTGATCTCCCTCGCCCGCGAGGCCAACGTGGCCGGCTGGTGGCACAGTTACTCCGACGTCCTGCCGACCTGGTTCCCCACCTATGTCGGCCTGGAGGGGGCGGCGCACCTGATCCGCGCCTACGAGGTGCAGTTCGTCCACGGCCTCCTCCAGACCGAGGACTACGCGCGCGCCGTGGTGCGGCGCGGTATGAAGGGGGCCAGCGAGGCCGACGTCGAGCGCCGGGTCACGCTCCGCATGGAGCGGCAGAAGTACCTGGTGGCCGAAAACGCCCCCGACTTCCACATCGTCCTCGACGAGGCCGCCCTGCGCCGGCCCTACGGCGACCGCGGGGTGATGCGCGGTCAGCTCCAGCACCTCGTCGAGATCTCCGAGCGCTCCAACGTGCGGCTGCAGATCATGCCGTTCAGCTTCGGCGGGCACTCCGGGGAGGGCGGCTCGTTCACCGTCCTCAGCTTCCCCGAGTCGGACCTCTCCGACGTGGTCTACCTGGAGCAGCTCACCAGCGCCCTCTACCTCGACAAGCGCGAGGACGTCGCCCAGTACGAGCAGGCGCTGAAGGAACTCCAGCAGGACAGCCCCGGACCGGACGAGAGCCGGGACCTGCTGCGCGGGCTGCTGCAGCTGTCATAGATATATCGATGCACCTGGGGATTCCCCTAGATCATCGAACTGATGCCCCAACTGCCCTGTCACGCAAGTACGATGACGCGTGATCAGACCGTGATGTGGATGTGGACCGGGTGTCCGCATCGACTGCCGTCGCAGCAGGGGATCGAGGGATCACATGTCGTCCTATTTCACCGACCTGGCCCAGCAGTACATCGA
Organism: Streptomyces sp. NPDC047061; assembly: GCF_040643955.1. Lineage (NCBI taxonomy): Bacteria > Bacillati > Actinomycetota > Actinomycetes > Kitasatosporales > Streptomycetaceae > Streptomyces > Streptomyces sp. NPDC047061. The sequence goes on along the minus strand of NZ_JBEYVI010000005.1, from coordinate 81,004 downwards.
CGGTGAGTGGCGCCCGGGGACCGGTTCCTGGGACATCATCGACTTCAACCCGTACGACGGTGAGAAGCTCGCGTCGATCACGATAGCCGCGGTCGAGGAGATAGATGAGGCCTACCGGGCCGCCGCGCGCGCCCAGAAGCAGTGGGCCGCCACCAACCCCTACGCCCGCCGCGCCGTCTTCGAGAAGGCCCTGCGCCTCATCGAGGAGCGCGACGCCGAGATCACCGAGGCGATCATCGCCGAGCTCGGCGGCACGCGTCTGAAGGCCGCCTTCGAGCTGCACCTCGCCAAGGAGTTCCTGCGCGAGTCGATCCAGTGGGCGCTGCGCCCCGAGGGCCGGATCCTGCCCTCCCCGGTGGACGGCAAGGAGAACCGCGTCTACCGCGTGCCGGTCGGCGTCGTGGGTGTGATCAGCCCCTTCAACTTCCCCTTCCTGCTGTCGATCAAGTCGGTCGCCCCCGCGCTCGCCCTCGGCAACGCCGTGGTCCTCAAGCCGCACCAGAACACCCCGATCGTCGGCGGCACCCTGGTCGCGAAGATCTTCGAGGACGCGGGTCTGCCCGGCGGCCTGCTCAACGTCGTCGTCACGGACATCGCCGAGATCGGCGACGCCTTCATCGAGCACCCGGTCCCGAAGGTCATCTCCTTCACCGGCTCCGACAAGGTCGGCCGGCACGTGGCCACCGTCTGCGCCTCGCTCTTCAAGCGCACGGTGCTCGAACTGGGCGGCAACAGCGCGATCGTGGTCCTCGACGACGCCGACATCGACTACGCGGTCGACGCCGCGGTCTTCAGCCGGTACGTCCACCAGGGCCAGGTCTGCATGGCCGCCAACCGCGTCCTGGTCGACCGCTCGATCGCGGACGAGTTCACCGAGAAGTTCGTCGCCAAGGTGAAGACCCTCAAGGCCGGTGACCCCAGCGACCCGCAGACCGTCATCGGCCCGCTGATCAACTCCCAGCAGGCGGAGTCGATTTCGGCCACGGTCGAGCAGGCCGTCGCCGAGGGCGCCACGGCCCTGCTGCACGGCGCGACCACCGACAACCTGGTCGAGCCCTCGGTCCTCACCGGTGTCCCGGCCGACTCCGACCTGCTCCGGCAGGAGGTCTTCGGCCCGGTCGCCTTCCTCATCCCGTTCGACGGCGAGGAGGAGGCCGTACGCCTGGTCAACGACACCCCCTACGGCCTCAGCGGCGCCGTCCACACCGGCGACGTCGAGCGGGGCGTGGCCTTCGCCAAGCAGATCGACACCGGGATGTTCCACGTCAACGACGGCACCGTCCACGACGAGCCCGTCGTCCCCTTCGGCGGCGAGAAGCACTCCGGGATCGGCCGTCTGAACGGCGAGACGACCGTGGAGTCCTTCACCACCCTGAAGTGGATCTCGGTACAGCACGGCCGGAGCGGCTTCCCGTTCTAGAAGCCCGTCGGACCATCTCGGCTGCCCGGGCCCTTTAGGACGCGATCTGTCCTAAAGGGCCCGTAGCTTCGGTCGTGTCAGGGAAACACCACCTGAACCTGAGGAAAGGCGGCCGGTCATGGTCACTCACGTTCCCGCGGAAGCACAGGGCGACGAGCGCGGAGCACTGCTCTCCTTCATCGAGGAGCAGCGCGGCGGCATCCGCCGGGCGCTGCTCGGCCTCACGGACGAGCAGGCGGCGAGCAGGCCCAGCGCGAGCGAACTGTCCCTGGCGGGCCTGCTCAAGCACTGCGCCGAGGTCGAGCAGAGCTGGATCGCCCGCGCCAGGCAGGAGCCGCCGGCGATCCAGCGCGACCAGTCGAACTGGCACGAGACCTTCCAGCTGGTCGGCGACGAGACGGTGGCCTCCCAGCTGGCGTACTGGGAGCAGGTCGCCGCCGAGACCGAGAAGTTCATCCACTCGGTCCCCAGCCTCGACGACACCTTCCCGCTCCCGCCCCAGCCCTGGTTCCCGCCGGAGGGCCGGGTCTCCATGCGCTGGGTCTGCCTCCACCTGATCCGCGAGACCGCCCGCCACGCGGGCCACGCCGACATCATCCGCGAGTCCCTGGACGGCAGGACGGCCTTCGAACTGGTGGCGCTGGAGCAGGGCGCATAAGCGCCCCGCAGGGGCGCGGGGCTGTATCCATATGCGGCTCCGCCGCGCGGGCGCGACCAGCCACGACGGCGGCGCAGACAACAGACCGGCAGACGCCACCTGGCCGCTCTCCCAGCGCAGCGCTGAGCGCTCAGTGGTGGAAACTCGTGGCCGCGCTCTTGTCGTGGGTCAGCGGATGCGGCTGCCGGCGCAGTTCCGGCAGCAGTCGGGACAGGTCCTCGACGAACAGGTCCGCCAGGTCCTTCGAGAAGCCGTTGCGGCACACCACCCGGAGCACGGACAGGTCCTCCCGGTTCGCCGGGAACGTGTACGCCGGCACCAGCCAGCCGTTCTCGCGCAGCCGCCGGGACACGTCGAAGACGTCGTACGCCGTCACGTGGTCCGCGGTGGTGAAGGCGAACACGGGCAGCTCGTCGCCCCGGGTCAGCAGCCGGAAGTCGCCGAGCGCCTCGACGCGTTCGGCGAGCCCGGTCGCCACGTCCCGGGACGCCTGCTGCACCGCGCGGTAGCCGTCCCGGCCGAGCCGCAGGAAGGTGTAGTACTGCGCGACCACCTGGGCGCCGGGGCGGGAGAAGTTGAGGGCGAAGGTGGGCATGTCGCCGCCCAGGTAGTTGACCCGGAAGACCAGCTCCTCGGGCAGTGCCTCCTTCTCCCGCCACAGCGCCCAGCCGACACCCGGGTAGACCAGCCCGTACTTGTGCCCCGAGGTGTTGATCGAGGCCACGCGCGGCAGCCGGAAGTCCCACACCAGGTCCTCGTCGAGGAAGGGCGCGATCATCCCGCCGGACGCGCCGTCCACGTGGACCGGGACGTCGATGCCGGTGCGTTCCTGGAGGACGTCCAGGGCCGCGCAGAGGTCGGCGACCGGCTCGTAGGACCCGTCGAAGGTGGAGCCGAGGATGGCGACGACCCCGATGGTGTTCTCGTCGCAGAGGTCGGCGGCGGCCTGCGCGTCCAGGTGGTAGCGGTCGCCGTCCATGGGCACGAACCGGGGCTCCACCTCCCAGAAGTTGCAGAACTTCTCCCAGCAGACCTGGACGTTGATGCCCATGATCAGATTCGGGCGGGCGCTGCCCGGATAGCGGTCGGTGCTGCGCTTCGTCCAGCGCCGCTTCAGCGCCATCCCGGCCAGCATGCAGGCCTCGCTGGAACCGGTCGTCGAACAGCCGATGGTGTTGGCCGGATCCGGCGCGTTCCACAGGTCGGCGAGCATCGCCACACAGCGCCGCTCCAGCTCGGCGGTACGCGGGTACTCGTCCTTGTCGATCATGTTCTTGTCGTCGCACTCCGCCATCAGGACCCCGGCCTGGGGTTCCATCCACGTGGTGACGAAAGTGGCCAGATTCAGCCGGGCGTTGCCGTCCAGCATCAGCTCGTCGCGCACCAGCTGGTAGGCGGTCATGGGCGGCAGCGGGCCGTCCGGCAGCCGGTGCGTGGGCGGGGCCTCGGCCATGCCGGCGACCGGGTTCGCCTCACCGAAGAACGGGTTGACGGACATGGGTCGCTCTTGGTGCTTCTGGGAACCTTTGTGCAGCGGCATGAGGAGTGCCTCCTGAACGACATGAACGACATGAGTGACACAAGGGAATTCACAAGGATCAGCGCAGGGCCGTACCGTCCGCCCGCAACTGCATTCTCGGCCGCCCGGTCACCAGCAGCCACGCGGGCAGCGACGCGATGCACAGCAACGCGATGATGCTCGGCGAGGCCACCAGCACCGCGGCCGTGAACAGGCTCACCCAGCCCTGGCGGGTGATCGCCAACAGCATGCCCAGCACGCCCGCCGCCACGCCCACCGAGGGCTGGACCGCGGGCACCAGGGCATGGGCGCACAGCCCGAGGGCGGCGCCGATGAACACCGACGGAAAGATCCGGCCACCGCGGAAACCGCAGGCGGCGGCCACCAGCAGGGCGGCCAGCTTGACGACCGTCATCACCGCGAACTGCCCGGCCGACCAGCCCTCCGGGTCCTTCGCCAGCTCCGCGACCTGGTCCAGCCCCTTGAAGAGCGTCAGATGGCCGCCCAGCGCCCCCAGCAGGCCCAGCACCAGCCCGCCGGCCGGGAGGGCCACCATGGGGTGCCCGAGGCGCCGGAAGACGCCGTGCACGTACGGGAAGGCGTACACGGCGCACATGCCGAGCGCCGCGGCCGCCGAGGCGACCACCAGGGCCGCCACCTGGTCCGGCCAGTGCGGGCGGCCGAGCGCGGGCAGCCCGAGGTCCAGGGTCGGACGGGACACCAGGGCGGTCGTCATCGCGCCCGCTCCCGCGGCCATCAGCGGTCCGAAGAGGTTGTCCCACAGCGCCCCTTTCAGCGGCTTCCCGGCCAGCGCCTCGGAGATCACCAGGGCCGCCGCCACCGGCGTCCCGAACAGGGCGCCGAGCGTCGCCGCGTCGGCCAGCGCGGGCCACAGCGAGCCCGGCAGCCGGGGCATCGCGAGCCGTCCCAGCCACAGCGCGAGCCCGACGTTCACGGCGATGAGCGGGTTCTCCGGACCGAGGCTCGGCCCGCCCGCCAGCATCAGCACGGTCGCCAGCACCAGCCCCGGCAGCACGGCCGGCGGCAGCGCCACCGCCTCCAGGCCCAGGGTGGCCGGATCGGGCCCCGCGTGCCCGGGCACCTTCCACACCACCAGCCCCACCGCGATCCCGGTCGCCGTGAGCATCACCAGCATCCACAGCACCGAGTACCGCCCGATGCCGAGCGCGTCCGGCAGGCTGTTCCACAGCACGTGCTGCAACCGCTCGGCCAGCGAGCTCACCAGCATGAACAGCAGGCTGCTGCAGACGCCGACGACGAGTGCGGGCAGGATCAGCGGCAGCAGGGCACGCGCGGGAGCCGCGGGCGGGGTGGGGAGCGCCTGCTGCGCGGTGTCCTGGGCCACGGGCCCACGATAAGCGGGCAAAACCGACACAACATCCCGAAGGTCGCCGACCCGAAGGTTGCTGGCTCGAAGGCCGCCGAACGCAACGGGCTTGCACCTCACGTGACGTGAGGACCCAGGGTGGAGCGCGGAAAGGAGCGGACATGAGCTACTCCGTGGGACAGGTCGCCGGATTCGCCGGCGTCACCGTGCGCACCCTGCACCACTACGACGAGATCGGCCTGCTGGTCCCGGGCGAGCGCAGCCACGCCGGCCATCGGCGCTACGGCGACACCGACCTCGACCGGCTCCAGAAGATCCTGTTCTACCGGGAGCTCGGCTTCCCGCTCGACGAGATCGCGGCCCTGCTCGACGAGCAGGCCACCGGAAAGGCAGACCCCCGCGCGCACCTGCGCCGGCAGCACGAACTGCTGACCGCGCGGATCGAGCGGCTGCAGAAGATGGCCGAGGCCGTGGAACACGCCATGGAGGCACGCAGGATGGGCATCAACCTCACCCCCGAGGAACGCTTCGAGGTCTTCGGTGACAAGGACCCCGAGCAGTACGCCGAGGAGGCCGAGCAGCGCTGGGGCGGCACCGAGGCCTACGCCGAGTCGCAGCGCCGGGCCGCCCGCTACACAAAGGGCGACTGGCAGCGCATGAAGGCCGAGGTCGACGACTGGAGCGCGCGTTACGCCGCCCTGGTGAACGCGGCCGAGCCGCCGACCGGCGAACAGGCCATGGACATGGCCGAGGAACACCGGCGGCACATCTCGCTCTGGTTCTACGACTGCCCGCACGAGATGCACCGCTGCCTCGCCGCGATGTACGTCTCCGACGAGCGTTTCAAGGCCTTCTACGACGCGATGGCCCCGGGCCTGGCCGCGCACCTCAAGGAGGCGATCGAGGCGAACGCGGCCCGGCACCCGGCGTGACCGCCTCCTGAGGCCGGTCCTACTCCTTGTCGAGGACGACGGCGGTGCCGTACGCGCAGACCTCGGTCCCCGTGTCCGCCGCCTCGGTCACGTCGAACCGGAAGGCCAGCACGGCGTTGGCACCACGCGCGCGTGCCTGTTCGATCAGCCGCTCCATGGCCTGGTTGCGGGTCTGGACGAGCGTCTTCGTCAGCCCCTTCAGCTCACCGCCGATCATCGACTTCAGTCCCGCGCCGATCTGACTGCCCAGGTGCCGGGAGCGCACGGTCAGCCCGAAGACCTCGCCGATGACCTCCCGCACCCGGTACCCGGGAACGTCGTTCGTGGTGACGACCAGCACATCGGCCTGCGGTCCCTGACCGCCGCCGTACTCTTCGATACCCATGTCCACAGCCATTCCCCAGGCCGGGCACAGTCCATCCAGGTTCCACCGGTGGAACCTGGGGCGGACACATTACGTTGATAGCTTTGTGCGCCCGCACGACGAAACCGACGTGCCTTCCCCCTTCAGGAGCCCGGAACCGTGATGACGATGGCCCTCGGCCCGAGCTGGCTGGACCCGAACCAACTTCTCGACTCGTTCGGTATCTGGGGCCTGCTCCTGGTCGTCTTCGCCGAGTCCGGCCTCCTGATCGGCTTCTTCCTCCCGGGCGACTCGCTCCTCTTCACCTGTGGCCTGCTGATCACCTCGAACCAGCTGGACTTCCCGCTGTGGGGCGCCGTCGCCCTGATCTGCGTCGCCGCGATCCTCGGTGACCAGGCGGGCTACATGTTCGGCAAGAAGGTCGGCCCGTCGCTCTTCAACCGGCCGGACTCCCGCATCTTCAAGCAGGAGAACGTCACCAAGGCGCACGAGTTCTTCGAGAAGCACGGGCCGAAGTCGCTGATCCTGGCCCGCTTCGTGCCGGTGATCCGCACGTTCACGCCGATCATCGCCGGCGTCAGCGGCATGGCGTACCGCTCGTTCCTCACCTTCAACGTCATCGGCGGCGTCATGTGGGGCGCCGGCGTCACCCTGCTCGGCTCCTGGCTCGGCAAGATCGACTTCGTCAAGAACAACATCGAGGCGATCCTGATCCTGATCGTCCTCGTCTCGGTGGTCCCGATCGTCATCGAGTTCCTGCGGGCCCGCGCGAAGGACAAGAAGGCGGCCCGCACGGAGCAGCCGCTCCAGCAGCAGCCGACCCCGCAGGCGACGGACTACGCGACGACCCAGCTCCGCCGCATCGAGCCTACGTACACCCCGCAGCAGCACCAGCCGCAACCCCAGCCGCAACAGCAGCAGTACGGCCAGCAGCCCCAGTACGGGCAGCAGCAGCCGTACTACGACCAGGGCGGCTACAGCCAGAACGGCTACGGCCAGCAGCACAACCCGTACACCGAGGACCACTACCAGGCGCCGTAAGCGGCAACGCCCTGCTCTTGGCTTTTGTTTTTGGGGGCGCGGGGCTGCATTGAATTTGCGGCTACCGCCGCGTGGGCGCGATCAGCCCCCACGCACCCGCAGCCGCCGTCCCACCCGAGCCCCCCACCCCACTGGGCGCTCAGAACCCCCTGGTCCGCTTCGCGGCCCTCCGCTTCCCGGCCGACCCCACCCGCAGGGTCAGCCGGGAGATCTCCGACCCCAGGTTGACCCCGATGGCGATCGCCATCGCGAGCGACGCCGCCTTGGCCAGCGACACCAACCCCTTGTCGACCTCGTTCTGAGCCATCGACAGCAGCCCGAAATAGGTCGCCGACCCCGGCAGCAGCGGTCCGATCGCCGCCGTCGTGTACGGCAGCGCGGACGCGAACCGGTACCGCGACAGCAGCTGCCCGAACAACCCCACCAGCCCGGCCGCCACCGCCGTGGAGGCGACCGGCGAGATCCCCCCGGCGTAGCGCATCGCACCGTAGACCGACCACGCGACACCCCCGTTGAGCGTCACGGCCAGCACGGTGGATCGTTCCTGCTGGAGCAGTACCGCGAAGGTCAGCGACAGCACCATCGACGCGGCGATCTGGATCAGCGGCCGCGAGGAGACGCCGAGCGCCACGTCGGGGTTGAGCCGGCCGCCCAGCTTCACGCCGAAGTACAGGACCGTCAGCACCCCGATGACGATGCCCACGAAGAAGTACATGACCTCCAGCAGCCGTGCGGAGGCGGTGATGTAGAAGCCGGTGAGCCCGTCCTGGACGCTCGCGACCAGGGCCCGCCCGGGCAGCAGCGCGAACAGCCCACCGGTGACGACGGCGGACGCCGCGACGTCGACGTGGGCGAGCGAGAACGCGATCCCGATCGCGGCCGGCGGCATCGCGGCGATCATGAACTGGTAGAACTCCGGCAGCCCCCGCCCCGCGCACAGCCACGCCAGCCGGTCACCGAGCATCGCGCCGACCGCGGCCGCCACGAACACCAGGAAGTCACCGCCGACCAGCACGGAGGCGGCCCCCGCGAGCAGCCCGCTCGCGGCGGTCAGCGCCCAGCCGGGGTACGGGTGCCGGTTGCGGCGGATCTCCGCGAGCCGCCGGTAGGCCTCCTCCAGGGAGACATGGGCCTCGGGGTCGATGAGGTCGTCCACCAGCCGGAAGACGGCCGCGAGGCGCGTGTAGTCGGTCCCGCGCCGCCGCACCGTCCGGGACGCCGTCACCGGGTCGTCGACGAGCGAGGGCTGGTACGAGATCGACAGCAGCGTGAAGGTGACGGTCGGCTCGCACCGGTCGAGGCCGTACGACCGGCAGACCGCGAACATCGCGGCCTCCACGTCCTCCGCGCCCTCGCCGCCCGCCAGCAGCAGCTCACCGATACGCAGCGTCAGGTCGAGCACGCGCGGGACGGCGGGGCCGCCCTCCTCGGCCTTCGGCAGCGGCTCCGGCGCCGGCCGCTCGGTCACCGGCATGCGCAGCATCGTGCGCATCCGGTCCTGCCAGGGCGCGTCCTTGACGAGGCTGACCGTGGGGAACCCGGAGGCCGGCGTGAAGGCGGCCGGGGCGTCGTCGGCGCTGTAGATGCTCGGCGTGCTGAACGCCGACCCCTCCGCCCCGCCGCTCACCGGCTGCGGCGCCACCAGCCCCTCCGGCACGGTGAACTCCGACGTGGACTCGGACTCGCCGCCGCCCTCGGGGACCGCGATGCCCGCCGGAACGGCGAACTCCGACGTGATCTCCGGGTCGTACCTGGCCTCGTCCGACCGGGGCTTGCGGTCCTCCGCCTCCGTCACCGTCGTAACGCTCCCTGAACGACATCTGCACGTGAGCCCCAGTATGCGCGTGACCACGCAGCGGGCACGAAAAACGGGCCCCACGCGTGCGTGCGGCCCGTTTCCCGGTTACAGCCTGCCGGGGTGGTCTCAGTGACCGCCCGACTCCTTGAAGCGCTTGTACGACCGCTCGATCTCGACCTCGGCGTCGGTGCGGCCCACCCAGTTGGCGCCCTCGACGGACTTGCCGGGCTCCAGGTCCTTGTAGACCTCGAAGAAGTGCTGGATCTCCAGGCGGTCGAACTCCGACACGTGGTGGATGTCGCGCAGGTGCTCCACGCGCGGGTCGGTCGCCGGGACGCACAGCAGCTTGTCGTCGCCGCCGGCCTCGTCGGTCATCCGGAACATGCCGATCGCGCGGCACTTGATGAGGCAGCCCGGGAAGGTGGGCTCGTCCAGGATGACCAGCGCGTCCAGCGGGTCGCCGTCCTCGCCGAGGGTGTTCTCGACGAAGCCGTAGTCGGTCGGGTAGGCGGTCGAGGTGAAGAGACGACGGTCCAGGCGGATCCGACCGGTCTCGTGGTCCACCTCGTACTTGTTCCGCGAACCCTTCGGGATCTCGATCGTGACGTCGAACTCCACCGGTGGCTCCTCCATGATCAACACATAGTTCTGATGGTTAAGTGTCCCCCACGCAGGTGTGTGATCGCGAAAGGGGCTGGTGGTCGTGCCAGAGCTGAGGCCTTGGCAGTCCGCGAAACCGCGTGTGCGGAAGATCGCGGGCGCCGTGCGACCGCGGCTGGCCCGCCTCGCGACCGCCACGAAACCGCAGGTCGCGCGGTTGCGGCGGGCGGTGGGACCGCATCTCGCACGCGTCACGCGCGCGACGGGACCCCGGCTGGCCACCCTGGTCCGCCCCCCTCGACCTCGGTCCCGGACCCTCAGGACCTGGCAGTACACCGCGGGCGCCGCCACGGCCGGGCTCGCGCTGGCCGCCGGTGCGGTGACCGCGGCGGGCCCCTGGGACGCCGACGGCCAGCGTACGGCCGAGCGGGACCGGGCCGCCGCCCTGGAGCGGACGGGTGGCACAGATCACGGCTCCGGTGCGCACTCCGTCACAGCCGACGGCGAGCCCGACCCCGCGCCCAGCGCCGGATCCGTCCTGACGGGCCTGGGCGGCGGCACGAACACCGTGAAGTCGGCCCCCGCCGGGAAGTCCGCCGGGATCTCCGGGACGGCCGTCAGAGAGCTCCTGGGGCCCCTGCTGGCCTCCTCGGCGCTCGGCAGCACCCGTACCGCCGTGGTCGTCGACGTGGCCACCGGCAGCCGCCTGTACGGCTCCGGCGCCGACACCGCCCTCACCCCCGCCTCCACCACCAAGATCGCCACCGCCGTCGCGGCCCTCTCCGCCCTCGGCGCCGACCACCGCATCACCACGCGTGTGGCCCTCGAACCGGGCACCAGAGAGGTCGTCCTGGTCGGCGGCGGCGACCCCACGCTGACCGCGCGCAAGGACGCGGCGGGCTGGGCCAGCCTGCGCACCCTCGCCACCGGGACGGCGAAGGCGCTGACCGCGCGGGGCATCAAGCAGGTCACCCTCTCGTACGACACCACCCTCTACTCCGGCCCCGACCTGCACCCCATCGGCGTCAACGGCAACCTCGCGCGGGTGAGCCCCCTGACCGCCGACGAGGGCCGCACCAACGACTCCGTCGAGGGACCCGTGACCCGGGTGAGCGACCCGGCGGCCGACGCGGCACGGAAGTTCGCGGGCTTCCTGGCGGACGCCGGCATCAAGACGTCGTCCCCCGGCACCTCCAAGGCGAGCAGCCGGGCCGACACCCTCGCCACCGTCTCCTCGCCGCCGCTGTCCTCGATCGTCGAGCGCATGCTGACCAACAGCGACAACGACATCGCCGAGGCCCTGGCCCGCCAGACTGCGCTCGCGAGCGGCAAGGCGGCCAGCTTCGACGGGGGAGCGGCCGCGATCGACGCCCAGTTGACCAGGCTGGGCCTGCCGATGACCGGGGTCTCCTTCCACGACGGCAGCGGCCTGAACCGCGACGACCGGCTGACGGCGAACCTCCTCACCGCCCTCCTCGTCAAGGCCGCCGACGCCGACCACCCGGGCCTGCGCGCGGTCCTCACCGGCCTCCCCGTCGCCCACTTCACGGGCACCCTCACCGGCCGCTACACGGACGGCGCGGCAGGCGTCGTCCGCGCCAAGACCGGCACCCTGACCGGCGTCAACACCCTCGCGGGCACGGTCGTCGACAAGGACGGCCGCCTCCTGGCCTTCGCCTTCCTCACCTCGGACACGACCAACCCGGTGGAGGCCCAGGCGGCCCTGGACAGAACGGCGACGGCCTTGGCGGGCCTGTAACCACGCCCGCCGCCCGCCGCCCGCCGCCCGCCGTGGCGGCGCGGCTGCTTCTCAACTGCCGTGGGCAGGCGTTCCGCAGGGCGATGGGGGTCCCCCCGCTCGAGCGAAGCCGAGAGTGGGGGAGGGTGGGCACCGCCGACAGCGCCGGGCACCTGAAAATTGACCTCGCCCCTGCCGACGCAAGCACCCCAACCCCACCCCACCACACAAGTCACACCAACCTCACCAACCTCCACGGCCTGCCCCAAGTGGGAGCGTTAACGTACGGTTGACGCATGACGAGCATCGGTGGCGCTGCTTCTTCTGGGATGGTCGACTGGAATCTCGCGGTGGCGACCGCGACCCGGCTCGTGCGGCCGGGGCCCGAGGTGAGCCGCGACGAGGCCCGGGTCATCGTCGCGGAGCTGCGGCGGCACGCGAAGGCCTCGGAGGAACACGTCCGGGGCTTCACTCGTATGGGGACCGACGCCGTACACGACACCCCCGTTCTGGTGGTGGACCGCCCCGGCTGGGTGAAGGCCAACGTCGCCGGGTTCCGGGAACTCCTCAAGCCGTTGCTCGACAAGATGCAGGAGCGGCGGGCCGGCACCCCCGGCGGTGCGGTCCTCGGCGCGGTCGGCGGCAAGGTCACCGGCGTGGAGCTCGGCATGCTCCTGTCGTTCCTGTCGTCCCGGGTCCTCGGCCAGTACGAGACCTTCGCCCCCTCCTCCCGCGACCTCCCGGCGGACGAGAACGGCGGCGGCCGACTGCTGCTCGTCGCCCCGAACATCGTGCACGTGGAGCGCGAACTCGACGTACAGCCCCACGACTTCCGCCTGTGGGTGTGCCTGCACGAGGAGACGCACCGCACCCAGTTCACGGCCGTGCCCTGGCTGCGCGCCCATCTGGAGGGCGAGATCCAGTCGTTCCTCTCGGAGACCGACGTCGACCCGATGACCGTCCTCGAACGCATCCGGGACGCCGCCCAGTCCCTCGCCGGCGGCCGCCCCGAGGCCGAGGAGGACGACGGCGGACGGTCGTTCGTCGAACTGGTGCAGACCCCCGCCCAGCGCGAGATCCTCGGCCGGCTCACCGCCGTCATGTCCCTCCTGGAGGGCCACGCCGACTTCGTCATGGACGGCGTCGGACCCGCCGTCGTGCCGACCGTCGCCGAGATCCGCGAGAAGTTCCAGCAGCGGCGCGCCAAGGGCGCCTCCCGGCTCGACATGACCCTGCGCAAGCTGCTCGGCCTGGACGCCAAACTCCGTCAGTACCGGGACGGCGAACGCTTCGTGCGGGCCGTCGTCGACCAGGTCGGCATGGACGGCTTCAACCGGGTGTGGACCTCCCCGAACACCCTGCCGACCAAGGCGGAGATCGCCAAACCGGCGGACTGGGTCGCGCGGGTGCACCGCAAGGCCGAGTCGTGAACCAGCGGATGTGTGGTGAACCGAAACCGGCCGACGGCAGGCGAACGCCCCTCCAATCACCCGTCCGAGGGACCGTGAGCGATGGGTAGGCGTGCGATGCTCGGGGAACGGCCCGTTTCTGTCACCATCTACACACTCTGAGTGACCGGTCTCGGGTTCACCCCCCGAAAACTTCATGAAGGGAACCGGACATGGGTCCCCATCCTGCGGTCGCGGCGATACGCCTGGCGGTCCGCCGCGTCCTCCACGACATCCTCACCGACCACAGCAGCCACACCGGCCGCAGCCCCCACAGTCGTGCCACCGGCGAACGCGCCGGTGAACGCGTCGGCGGGCGCATCGGCGCGCGCCGCGCGCGCCCCGGCGGCGGCATCCAGGCGATCCCGGGCATCCCGGAGATCCCGGAGCAGACACCGAACGAGCGGCCCCCCTCCCCGCTCGTCCTCGTCGCGTGCTCCGGCGGCGCCGACTCCATGGCGCTCGCCTCCGCCCTCGCCTTCGAAGCCCCCAAGCTCGGCATCCGCGCGGGCGGCATCACCGTCGACCACGGCCTGCAGCCCGGCTCCGACCTGCGCGCTGACGAGGTCGTCCTGCGCCTGCGCGAACTGGGCCTCGACCCGGTCGAGTCCATCACCGTGACCGTCGGCCGCGACGGCGGACCCGAAGCCGCCGCCCGCGACGCCCGCTACGCCGCCCTGGACGCCGCCCTCGAACGGCACGGCGGCACCGCGATCCTGCTCGGCCACACCAGAGACGACCAGGCCGAAACCGTCCTGCTCGGCCTCGCCCGCGGCTCCGGCATCCGCTCCCTGTCCGGAATGGCCGCGGTCTCGGGGGCCGACGGCCGTTACCGGCGCCCGTTCCTCCAGCTGGACCGGCAGACCGCCCGCAAGGCCTGCATGGTCCAGGCCCTCCCCGTCTGGGACGATCCTCACAACGCGGACCCGGCCTACACCCGCTCCCGGCTCCGCCACGAGGGCCTGCCGGCCCTGGAGAAGGCCCTCGGCAAGGGCGTCGTCGAGGCGCTCGCCCGCACCGCCCAGCTCTCCCGCGACGACGCCGACGCCCTCGACACCTGGGCCAGCCAGGCCGAGGCCTCCGTACGGGATGCGGCGGGCCTGCTGGAGTGCGCCAAGCTCTACGCCCTGCCCCCCGCGGTCCGCCGCCGGATCCTGCGCCGGGCCGCCATCGAGGCGGGCGCACCGGCCGGTTCGCTGTTCGCCCGGCACATCGAGGAAGTCGACCGCCTGATCACCGGCTGGCGCGGCCAGGGGGCCATCAATCTCCCCGGCAAAGTCGTCGCCCAGCGTCAGGGTGGCAGACTGGTGATTCGGCAAGGCTGAATCCCGACCTCGCGGAGAGCTCCTCGGTGCTCCTGCGAAGGGCCGGGTAGGCCGGTGGGACGACCGACCGAAAGTGATGCGGGTGGACGCGAAAGACATGGGTGCCGACCTCCAGCAGGTGCTCATCACCAAGGAAGAGATCGACGCGAAGCTGGCCGAGCTGGCCGCGAAGATCGACGCGGAGTACGCGGGCAAGGACCTGCTCATCGTCGGCGTCCTCAAGGGCGCCGTGATGGTCATGGCGGACCTCGCCCGGGCGCTGTCCACCCCCGTCACCATGGACTGGATGGCCGTGTCGTCGTACGGCGCGGGCACCCAGTCCTCCGGTGTGGTGCGGATCCTCAAGGACCTCGACACCGACATCAAGGGCCGGCACGTCCTGATCGTCGAGGACATCATCGACTCGGGCCTGACCCTGTCCTGGCTGATCAACAACCTCGGCTCCCGCGAGCCCGAGACCCTGAAGATCTGCACCCTGCTGCGCAAGCCGGACGCGGCCAAGGTCGCCATCGACGTCGAGTGGGTCGGCTTCGACATCCCCAACGAGTTCGTCGTCGGCTACGGCCTCGACTACGCCGAGAAGTACCGCAACCTCCCGTTCGTCGGTACGCTCGCGCCTCACGTCTACGGCGGCTGACCCCCCGGCTGATACGCCGGAGGGTCCACTTACGTAAGACGATCGGGAACCCCAGCGGGTTTCGCGCCGTTGGAGCATGCAGAGACGGGTTTCACCAGTCGTCCGAGCAGCTTCGTACGGCTTCGGGCGACAATGCTGGGGTACCGTCAGAAGAACTGTCTTATCAAACTCACTATGGCAGGAGGGACGGGGCGACATCGCTCCGTATGGATGGACGTGAAGCGATACTTCCGTGGGCCGGTCATGTGGATCGTGCTGGCCGTCCTTGCCGTGGTCGTGTTGATGCAGGTCGTCGGCTCGTCCGGCGGCTACAAGACGGTGGACACCGGCCAGGTCGTGGCGGCGATCAATGACAACAAGGTGGAATCGGCCAAGCTGACCACCGGTGACGAGCAGACCATCAAGGTCACGCTCAAGAACGGCGAGAAGGTCGACGGCAGCTCGAAGATCCAGGCGAGCTACATCGGCGACCAGGGCGTCACCATCGCCAACACGCTGCAGACCAAGTACCAGGACAAGCAGATCCCCGACGGCTACACCGTCGCGCCGACCAAGCAGAACGCGTTCGTCAGCGTCCTGCTCTCCCTGCTGCCCTTCGTCCTCATCGTGGTCGTCTTCCTGTTCCTGATGAACCAGATGCAGGGCGGCGGCTCCCGGGTCATGAACTTCGGCAAGTCCAAGGCGAAGCTCATTACCAAGGACACCCCGAAGACGACGTTCGCGGACGTCGCGGGCTGCGACGAGGCCGTCGAGGAACTCCACGAGATCAAGGAGTTCCTGCAGGAGCCGGCCAAGTTCCAGGCCGTCGGCGCCAAGATCCCCAAGGGTGTGCTCCTCTACGGCCGCCCCGGCACCGGCAAGACGCTGCTCGCGCGTGCCGTCGCCGGCGAGGCAGGGGTCCCCTTCTACTCGATCTCCGGTTCCGACTTCGTCGAGATGTTCGTCGGTGTCGGTGCCTCCCGAGTGCGTGACCTCTTCGAGCAGGCCAAGGCGAACGCCCCGGCGATCGTCTTCGTCGACGAGATCGACGCGGTCGGCCGCCACCGCGGCGCCGGCCTCGGCGGCGGTCACGACGAGCGCGAGCAGACGCTGAACCAGCTGCTCGTCGAGATGGACGGCTTCGACGTCAAGGGCGGTGTGATCCTCATCGCCGCGACGAACCGGCCCGACATCCTCGACCCGGCGCTGCTGCGTCCCGGCCGTTTCGACCGCCAGATCGCGGTCGACCCGCCGGACCTGCAGGGCCGTCTGGAGATCCTCAAGGTCCACCAGAAGGGCAAGCCGGTCGCGCCCGACGTCGACCTCGCGGCGGTCGCCCGCCGCACGCCGGGCTTCACCGGCGCGGACCTGTCGAACGTGCTGAACGAGGCGGCGCTGCTCACGGCCCGCAGCGACCGCAAGCTCATCGACAACCAGATGCTCGACGAGGCGATCGACCGCGTGGTCGCGGGCCCGCAGAAGCGGACCCGGATCATGTCGGACAAGGAGAAGAAGATCACCGCGTACCACGAGGGCGGACACGCCCTGGTCGCGGCGGCTTCCCCCAACTCCGACCCGGTCCACAAGATCACGATCCTGTCCCGGGGCCGCGCCCTCGGCTACACGATGGTCCTGCCGGACGAGGACAAGTACTCGACCACGCGCAACGAGATGCTCGACCAGCTGGCCTACATGCTGGGCGGCCGCGCGGCCGAGGAACTGGTCTTCCACGACCCGACCACCGGCGCAGCCAACGACATCGAGAAGGCCACGGCCACCGCTCGCGCGATGGTCACGCAGTACGGCATGACCGAGCGTCTCGGCGCGATCAAGTTCGGCGGCGACAACACCGAGCCCTTCCTCGGCCGTGAGATGTCCCACCAGCGCGACTACTCGGAAGAGGTCGCCGCCCTGGTGGACGAGGAAGTCAAGAAGCTCATCGAGAACGCGCACAACGAGGCCTGGGAGATCCTGGTCGAGAACCGCGACGTCCTCGACAACCTCGTTCTCCAGCTGCTGGAGAAGGAGACCCTGGGCAAGGAGGAGATCGCCGAGATCTTCGCGGCGCTCCACAAGCGGCCCGCGCGCCCCGCGTGGACCGGTTCCTCCCGCCGTACGCCGTCCACCCGCCCGCCGGTGCTCTCCCCGAGGGAGCTCGCACTGACCAACGGGGCGAACGGCGCGACGCCGGCGATCAGCACCGCCAAGTCCACGGCGGCCGAGCCCGCCGCGGCGGTCGAGAAGGCCCCCGAGGACCGACCCGAGAGCTGAGTCACACCGGCCTCGCCTGGCTCGGAATGGATGCCGCGCCCCCCAGGTTCTAGCCTGGGGGGCGCGGCATTTCGGTATGCCCGCAGATGAGGCGCGCGGCCCACACGCGCCGACCCGAAGGAACGAGGCACCCCAGATGACCGACCCCGTGACCCTGGACGGCGAGGGAACCATCGGCGAGTTCGACGAGAAACGCGCCGAGAACGCCGTACGCGAACTCCTCATCGCGGTCGGCGAGGACCCGGACCGGGAAGGCCTCAGGGAGACACCGGCACGGGTGGCGCGGGCCTATCGCGAGCTGCTGGCCGGGAACCACCAGGAACCGGAAGAGGTCCTGACGACGACCTTCGATCTCGGCCACGACGAGATGGTCCTGGTCAAGGACATCGAGATCGTGTCCCTGTGCGAGCACCACATGCTGCCGTTCCACGGTGTGGCCCATGTCGGCTACATCCCGGCGGAGACCGGCAAGATCACGGGTCTGTCGAAGCTCGCACGCCTGGTCGAGGTGTTCGCTCGCCGCCTGCAGGTGCAGGAACGACTCACCACGCAGATCGCGGACTCGCTCATGCGGATCCTCGAGGCTCGGGGCGTGATCGTCGTGGTCGAGGCCGAACACATGTGCATGTCGGTGCGCGGGATCCGCAAGCCGGGTGCCAAGACGACGACGTCGGCGGTCCGCGGCCAGCTCAGGGACGCCACGACCCGCGCCGAGGCGATGAGCCTGATACTGGCGCGCTGACGACCCGGCGGAGAAGCGGGGCTCACGCCACCGGCTCGGCCCCGCTGTGGTTGTTGTCGTCGTCCTCCGGGAGCTTGCACACGCGTTCCAGGAAGAGGGCCGCCGCTATGACGGCGATGCCGGCGACGACGGAGAAGGCCGCGTAGAGGGCCTGGTCGCGGCGGGTGGGGAGGTCGAGGAGCTCCAGGAGGAAGACGCCCGTGCCGCCGTACATGCCGGCGACGAGGGCCGCGACCAGGGCGCTGGCCTGGCCGAAGACGACCGCGCGGGCGGCCATCAGGGGGTCGACGCCCTTCGCGCCGGGGCGGCGCTCGCGCTGGGCCTTGAGGCGGGCGCGCAGCGAGAGCGCCGTGGAGAGCAGGACCACGGCGATCAGTGCGAGGACGATCGGGGCGGCCACCGGCACGCTCGGCAGGGTCCCCACCGCGTTCCACAGACGGGCGCCCGCCCAGGACAGCACTCCGGCCACCACGAAGACGCCGGCCAGCACCCTGATCCGCAGCTCTTTCACTGTTTTCCTTCAGCTCCCCCGCAGCGATGTGGTCGTCTCGACCTTAACGACTACTCGGGCAGTCGGAGTTCCAGGTCCCCGCGTGCTTCCACACCGTGCCGGGTGACGGCGGCCAGCAGCTCCGCGACCGTGCCGCGGCCGGGCACCAGGGCCTCGGGGTCGATGTCGTACCAGGGCGCGAGCACGAAGGCACGCTCGTGGGCGCGCGGGTGCGGGAGGGTGAGCTGCGGGTCGTCGGAGACGACGTCGGCGTACGCGACGATGTCGACGTCGAGGGTGCGCGGCCCCCAGCGTTCGTCCCGCACCCGGTTGAACGCCTCCTCGACGGCGTGTGCCCGCTCCAGCAGGGAGGACGGCGGGAGGGTGGTCTTCAGGACCACGACCGCGTTGAAGTACGTCGGCTGGCTGCCGGGCTCGACGCCCCACGGCTCCGTCTCGTACACCGGAGACACGGCCTTGATGCGGACGCCGGGGGTGTCCTCCAGAGCGTCGATGGCGCCCTGGAGGGTCTCCAGGCGGTTGCCGAGGTTGGAGCCGAGGGCGACCACGGCGCGTCTGGGGTTGGACAGGGTGGTGTCGGCGGCGTCGACCTGCGCCACGACGGAGGCGGGCACCGGCTGGACGGTCGGGTCGCTGGGACCCCGCAGGGAGGATGCGGTCATACTCGGCTCCGGGTGATGGTGACGGTGACGTCGTCGAAGGGGACGGTGATGGGCGCGTCCGGCTTGTGGACCTGGACCTCGACCTCTCTTACCCCCTCGTGCTTGAGGCAGACCTGGGCGATCCGCTCGGCGAGCGTCTCGATCAGGTTCACCGGCTCCCCCTCGACCACGGCGACGACCTCCTCGGCCACGACGCCGTAGTGCACGGTCTTCGCCAGGTCGTCGTCGGCCGCCGCCGGCCGGGTGTCCAGGCCAAGGACGAGGTCCACGATGAAGGTCTGGCCCTCCTCGCGCTCCTTGGGGAAGACACCGTGGTGCCCGCGGGCCCTCAGGCCGCGCAGCGCGACACGATCCACGCGAATCACTCCTGCAATCGTCGGTGTGCGGCCGGGCGGCATCGCGTGCGTGCGACGGACCGGCCACCCATGAATCTACCTGCGGGCACTGACAGAGCCGGGGTACAGGGGCCGGGCGGCCGCCCGGGTGCGGCAGGGTTCATCGCGTGTTTCCCCCGGAGAACCCGGCGGCTCATGGGCCGGTGGCCCTGGCTACTCGCGAGTTCGTGATTCCAGCCACTTCTTGGTCCGTGAGGGGCCTGGAAGGGTGTGGCGTGCTCAGGAGGGCGTCTCGTCGTCCTCGTCCTCGTCGGCCTCGGACAGCACCGGGGAGGCGTGGTGGGACCAGAGTTTCCAGCCGTCCCGGGTGCGCCGGAACACGTTCGTGGCGACGACGAGCTGTCCGACCAGCGGGCCGAGCTCCTGGCCGCCCTCGGGGGCGGGACCGCCGCTGAGGATGTTCTCCGTGCAGGTCACCAGGGCGGTGTCGCCGGTGACGGAGACGTGCACGTCGGTGAGGAAGAACTGGATGTAGTCGGTGTTCGCCATGATCAGCGCGTACGACCGCAGGACCTCGCCGCGGCCGGTCAGCACCGGCCAGCCCGGGTGCACGCAGGAGATCACGCCGCTGTCGGCCGGGTCGTGGTACTCCTCGTCGACGCCCAGGTCGGCGGGGGTGAGCCAGAGGGCGGAGACCGCCTCGAAGTCGCCGTTCTCCAGTGCCTCGTAGAAGGCGGTGTTGGCCGCCTCGACCTGCTCGACGTCGGTGTGGGGGGCGCTCACCGGGCTCCTTCTGCGCGGTGGGGGAGGTTCGCCGTGGCCTGCGTGGCCTGTGCGCCCGGTGCGTCCGTTCCGGTGCGTGCCTCCTCCATGGCGCGCGCGACCCGTACCGCGTCCGCGGTGGCGCGTACCTCGTGGACGCGCACCGCCCATGCGCCGGCGTGCGCCGCGAGCGCCGAGACGGCGGCCGTCGCCGCGTCGCGCTCCCGGGCCGGCGGGGGCGCCCCCTCGGGGCCGGCCAGGACCCGGCCGAGGAACCGCTTGCGGGAGGCGGCGACGAGCAGCGGGTGGCCCAGGGCGTGCAGCCGGTCGAGGTGGGCGAGCAGCGTCAGGTCGTGCTCGGAGTTCTTGGAGAAGCCGAGTCCGGGGTCGACCACGATGCGGTCGGGGGAGATGCCGCCGGCCAGGACGGCGTCCACGCGCGCGTGCAGTTCGTCGAGGACCTCGGTGACGACGTCGCCGTACACGCCCTTGACGTTGGCGCCGCCCTCCATGAAGCCGCGCCAGTGCATGACGACGAAGGGGGCGCCGGAGTCGGCGACGACGGGGATCATGTCGGGGTCGGCGAGGCCGCCGCTGACGTCGTTGACGAGGGCGGCGCCCGCGGCGAGGGCCTGTGCGGCGACGGAGGCGCGCACGGTGTCGACGGAGACGACGACGCCTTCGGCGGCGAGGCCGCGGACGACGGGGATGACCCGGCGCAGTTCCTCGTCCTCGTCGACGCGGGTGGCGCCCGGGCGGGTGGACTCGCCGCCGACGTCGACCAGGTCGGCGCCCTCGGCGACGAGGACGAGGCCGTGCTTGACGGCGGCCGTCGTGTCGAACCAGCGGCCGCCGTCGGAGAAGGAGTCGGGGGTGACGTTCACGACCCCCATGACCGCGCACCGGTCCCATGCCGGAAGCCCTGCCACCTGGCCACGTCCGCTGTGGTTGCTCATACGTTCAGCGTAGGCCCAGGGCCCCGCGGCCAGCCCCGGTGGCCCGAGCGGCGCCCCCGGGCCGGAGGGGGCGGGGCGGCCGCTCGGGCCGGTCATGGGGTCAGGCGGCGCGTACACCCTGTTCGGCGACGCTGTGGGCGCACGGGCGGGCGGCGGCGGGCCGGCGGCGCAGGAAGCGGGGGAGCGGCAGGGCGAGGCTGACGAAGCCCTCGGCCTGCATGGCGGCGAGGCCGATGCGCGGGAGGTCGCCGGAGGCCCGGTAGACCACGAAGCGCGGCTCCCAGCGGGGCTGGAACTTGGCGTTGAACTTGTACAGGGACTCGATCTGGAACCAGCGGGAGAGGAAGACGAGCAGTCCGCGCCAGGCGCGCAGCACCGGTCCGGCGCCGATCTTCTCGCCGCGGGCGAGCGCCGAGCGGAACATCGCGAAGTTGAGCGAGATCCGGGTGATGCCGAGCTTCGGGGCCGCCTGGAGGGCGGCCACGATGAGCAGTTCGTTCATGCCGGGGTCGGCGGAGCGGTCGCGGCGCATCAGGTCGAGCGAGACGCCGTCGGTGCCCCAGGGCACGAAGTGCAGGATCGCCTTGAGATCGCCGTACTGGCCGGGCTGCTCGTCGGTCTTGTGGGCGGTGGCGATGAGGCAGTCGCCGTCGGCGGGGTCGCCGATGCGGCCCAGTGCCATGGAGAAGCCACGTTCGGTGTCGGTGCCGCGCCAGTCCTCCGCCGCCCGGCGGATGCGGTCCAGTTCGGCCTCGCCGAGGTCACGGATGCGCCGTACCCGGGTTTCGTAGCCGGCCCGCTCGATGCGCTTGACCATCTGGCGCACGTTGCGCATCGCGCGTCCGGCGAGCGAGAAATCCGCCACGTCCACCACCGCCTCGTCGCCGAGTTCGAGGGCGTCCAGGCCGGTCTCGCGGGTCCACACCTCGCCGCCCGTCTCCGAGCAGCCCATGACGGCGGGGGTCCAGGAGTGGGCCTTGGCCTCGTCCATGAAGCGTTCGATGGCGCCGGGCCAGGCCTCGACGTCGCCGATCGGGTCGCCGCTGGCGAGCATGACGCCGGAGACGACGCGGTAGGTGACCGCGGCCTTGCCGCTGGGGGAGAAGACGACCGCCTTGTCGCGGCGGAGCGCGAAGTGGCCGAGGGAGTCGCGGGCGCCGTGCTTCTCCAGGAGGGCGCGCAGCTGGGCCTCGTCCTCCTCGGTGAGGTGTGCGGCGGGGTGTTCGGGGCGGAAGGCCAGGTAGATGGTGGTGACGGCGGTGATCAGGCCGAGGGCGCCGAGGGAGAAGGCGACCGTCCAGGAGGTGGAGCCCTCGTAGTCGACGGGGCCCTCGAAGCCGAACAGGCCGTACAGGACGTGGGTGATGCGGTCGGCCAGGCTCGGGTCGCCGATGGTGCGCTTGGGGTGGGCGCTCACGATGACCAGGCCGAGGGCGAGCGAACCGGCACTCATGAGCACGAAGTTGGTGAGCGCCCGCCACCGGCTGCGCGGGTCGGGCAGCGCCTTGAACTCGTCGCGGTGGATCACGAGCGGCACGAACAGGGCCAGTGAGATCAGCGCGCCGATGACCGAGTGCCGGTACACGAACTGCGAGATCGCGCCGGCCGGCAGCAGCGCGACCGCGGCCCGCCACGCCCGCCGCTTGCGCCGCTTGAGCCCGTGGGCGAGCAGCAGCAACAGCACGCCGACGCTGAGCGAGAGCGCGGCGGCGAACGGGCCGAGCGAGCCGGGCAGTACCTCGGCCATGGCGTGCATACGGCTGTGACGGAAGCGCGGGAAGACGCCCGCCGCAATGTCCAGGACGCCCACGACCGCGCACGCCCTGCCGACCAGAGCGGGGACGGCCTCAGGGCGCGGGCCACGGACTATGCGCCGCGCCCGGCTTGATCGGCTCGGAACCTCACCCGACATTTCCCCATCTATCCTGACAGACATCGCATCCCGTAGTTCTGCGAGAGACCTTGAATCCGGGCCCGATTCGGGCATCCGGCGACATTGCGCCCTCTAGGACGGTGTCTCGGGGGGAGAGGTTCACTCCCCATCGGAAAGCCGGTTCAAAGGCCAGGGAAAGCCCGGGGCAAGCCTCGCTGAAAGCGGTGGTGGTCACGGGGGAAAGCGCAGGCAGGAAGCACCTCATGGGTCTCACGAGCAATAAGTTGCTGGCATTGGTGATCTTGTTCGCCGTACTGCTGTTCGTAGGCACGGTGTGGCTGTGGCCACGGCTGGGCCGCCGGAACTGGCGGGCCGTCAGTGGTCGCGTCGGTCTTCTGCTGGCCACCCAGTTGGCACTCTTCGCGTGCGTCGGGATAGCGGTCAACCAGGCCTTCGGTTTCTACGCGAGCTGGGGGGACCTGCTCGGCACGGAAACCGACCAGGGCGTCGTCGTCGACCATGCGTCCGGCCCGGTCCGGGTGGTGTCCACGTCAGCGGTGCACGGCATGGGCGGCTCGCTGCCCCGGACGGCCGGTCAGATCCAGCAGGTCGGCATAGCCGGCCGTACCACCCACATCGTCACGCCCGCGTACGTGTACCTGCCGCCGGAGTACTTCCAGCCGCAGTACCGCACGCGCGCGTTCCCGGTGGTGGTGGTCCTCAGCGGCTATCCCGGCACCGCGCGGGCGCTGGTCGACAAGCTGCACTACCCGCGCACGGCACAGCACCTGGTCCGGGCCGGGCGGATGCGGCCGACGATCCTGGTGATGCTGCGGCCCACCGTCGCACCGCCCAGGGACACCGAGTGCGTGGACGTCCCGCGCGGTCCGCAGACCGAGACCTTCTTCGCCAAGGACCTGCCCGACGCCGTACGCGCGCACTACCGGGCGGCCGGGAAGCCGGGCGGCTGGGGGATCGTCGGCGACTCGACGGGCGGGTACTGCGCGCTCAAGCTCGCGATGCACCACCCCGGCGTGTACGGGGCCGGGGCCGGGCTCTCCCCGTCGTACAAGGCGCCGCTCGACGCCACGACCGGCGACCTCTTCCAGGGCGACCGGAATCTCCAGAACCGTGCGGACCTCTGGTGGTTCCTGAAGCACGAGCCCGCCCCGGACACCTCCCTGCTGGTCACCAGCAGCAAAGTCGGGGAAACGAACTACAAGGCCACGCTGAAATTCATCGCGTCCGTCGAGGCCGTGAAGCCGACCCGGATCTCGTCGATCATCCTCGACAGCGGCGGCCACAACTTCAATACCTGGCGCCGCGAGATCCCCGCGACGCTCGAGTGGATCAGCGGCCGATTGAGCGACCGCTGAGTCCCGGCCCTGCCGATACCGTGTGAAGACTTCGTTGTCGCTGTGTTTTTACGGCCCGGGGCACCACGATTCGCCTACGCGCGGTAAGTTTCTGGCCATGCCACGTGGACGCCACCGTCATTCACCGCCCCTGCACAGGCTGTTGCCTCCCTCGGCGATCGCCGGTGTCTCCCTCGTCTGCGCTCTGGGCCCCTGGTTGTTCTCCCAACCGACGGTGCTGCGCACCCTGGCCGCGATAGCCGCGGCCACCGCGGCCGTCGGTGCCGCCGTCATGCGGCGCTGGGACAGCGAGGCGGGCAAGCAGGTGGCCGACCTGTCACGCGCGCGTGCGAGCGACGAGTGGCGCCACGAGGAGCGGATCGCCGAGCTGGAGACCGACCTGGAGGAGTCGCGGGAGCTGCGCGCCAAGCTGGAGCAGCGGCTGCGCGCCAAGCGGTCGGAGCTGGCGGGGCTGCGCAACGAGCACGCGTCCCTGCTGCGCCGCTACGCCACGGCCGAGACCGAGCGCGCGAGCGCCCTGGAGGGCCGGCGCCTGCTGGAGATCGAGGCCACCGCGCCGTCGAACGAGCTCCCGGCCGCCCGCAGCGCGGACGAGGCGGACGAGGCGGAGGAGTCCACGGCGGCCGTCGACGAGAAGGCCGAGGAGCTGGAGGAGCTGACGGTCGAGGGGACGACTCCCGCGATCTTCTCGCCCGAGGGTTCCAAGCTGTTCCTGCGGGCCAAGGTGGCATTGGCCCGGTTCGACGAGAAGGACACCCCGGCGGCCGAGGCCGACGCGGACACCGAGGGCGCCGAGAGCACGGCGGAGACGGCCGCCGAGCCCGCGGCCCCGAAGAGCGAGAGCGCGCCGGAGGACGAGGCGCAGGGGCAGCCCGAGGCGGCCGACGGGCACACGCACGCGGCCGCCGCCACCACGGACGGTCCGGAGGACACCACTCCGGAGCCGGCCGAGCAGGAGGCCCGCCCCACGACGGCACCGTCCGCCAACTCCGTGAAGCCCTCGGGCCACTTCACGGTGCCGACCGCGGTGGCGGTCCTGCCGGCCGCGCCGATGCCGCGCCCGCTGGTCACCGGCGGCTTCGACTTCTTCGGCACCCAGAAGGGCGCGTCGGCGGGCGGCCTGGACGCCATGCACAACGAGGACCTCGCGGACGTCGTCGGCCAGGAGGCGCTCGCGCTCCACAAGACCGAGGCCGAGGCCGAGTTCAAGCCCGCCGACGCGCAGGCGCGGGGCGTCGGCCAGGTCATCGACCTGACCGCGCACGACGAGACCGAGCAGATCAACCTCGGCGGCCTGCGCAGCGCCGCGTCCTGAACACGCGGCGGTTCCGAGCCGAGCCGGGGACGGTCGGTGGTCGGGTGCGGCGCCGTCGTGGCCGGTCGCGCAGTTCCCCGCGCCCCTGAAGGGCGCTCACCGCGCCGACCTGCTTTTAGGGGCGCGGGGAACTGCGCGACCAGCCCCCACTCACCCGCACCCGACCACCGACCGGTCCGGCCGTCAGGCCATCCAGCGGTCCGGGCGCGCGGTCCGGCGCCCCGTCCGTGACCGCTCGGCCTGCTCCCGCAGCAGCGACCCGGCCTCCCCGGCGCCCCGCAGACGGGCTGTGACGGTCTTGTCGGCCCCCGTGTCCACATGCACGTCCGCGAGCCGCCACAGCCGCCCCCAGGGCCCCTGGGTCAGCCGTACGCTCTGTACCTTGGCGTGCGGGACGAGCGCGAGGCGCCGGCGCAGCAGCCCGTGCCGGGCCGCGAACACCGCGTCCGTGACCGCGAGCCCGTACCCGCGCCACCACAGCGGCACGCACCACCGGGCCCGCCCCGGCGGCCGCAGCAGCTCCCCGGGCACGGTGGCGCCGGGCAGCACGCGCGCGACCACCGACTCGGCGACCGCGCGCGGGGCGACCGGCACCAGCACGGAGTTCGCCGACCCGGCCACGTCCAGCTCCACTCGCACCCAGCGCAGCGGCCGCCACATCAGCGGCTCCACGATCCGC
The DNA here is from genome assembly GCF_040643955.1 of Streptomyces sp. NPDC047061. NCBI lineage: Bacteria > Bacillati > Actinomycetota > Actinomycetes > Kitasatosporales > Streptomycetaceae > Streptomyces > Streptomyces sp. NPDC047061. Next base: position 54,715 of record NZ_JBEYVI010000005.1, on the reverse strand, counting down.
ACGGTCTGCACCCGGCCCGGCGGCACCGTCTCGTGCGTGCGGTCGAGGAGCCCGTGGTCGATGCGCAGCCCGTCCGGGGACTCCCCGACCGTCCAGTCGTACTCCCCGACGAACCGCCCCACGCTGGTCGTGGCCGCCGCGCCGAGCAGCGGCACGGCGGTGGCGAGGACCGTCCACACGCTGTGGGTGGTCAGCCAGAGGAACGGCGGGGCGACGAGGGCGGCGGCCAGCGAGCCCCAGGTGGCACCCGTCAGCAGGATCGAGATCGCGAGCTTGCCCGGGGGCACGCGCATCAGCTCGTGCGAGGGTGCCTCGCCGACCTCGCGCGCCGTCTCGGGCGCGAACCCGGCGGCGCGCGCGAGCAGCTCCGCGCGGAGCCGACGCGCCTCACCCTGCCCCAGAAAGGCCAGTTCGTCCTTCTTGTCGGTGCCGACGACGTCTATGCGCAGCTTGGCGACGCCCGCCACGCGCGCGAGGAGCGGCTGGGTGACGTCGACGGCCTGGATCCGCTCCAGCCGGATGTGCGCGGTGCGCCGGAACAGCAGGCCGGTACGTATCCGAAGTTCGCTGTCGGTCACCGCGAAGTACGTGAACCACCAGGTCAGGAAGCCGTAGAGGGCTCCCGCCGTGACCAGGACGGCGAGCCCGCCCAGGAACATGGTCGTGGTCAGCTTCGTCAGCTGCTCCTGTGCCTGGTTCGGGTCGTGCACCGCCCAGCCGGTGAGCACCGCGACCGGCGCCCACGCCCGCCGGAACGGCGTCACCGGGTGCAGCCGCCGCTCACCCACGGCCTTGCCCGCGGTCTGGCCCGTGTCTATGGCGCCCTCGACGCCCGGGGCGGTCACAGCCCCGCCGATCGGGCCTCGCCGAGCTCGGTGAGCCGGTCGCGCAGCCGTTCCGCCTCGGCCGGGTCGAGCCCGGGGATCGTCGCGTCGGTGGCCGCGGCCGCGGTGTGCAGCTGCACGCTGGCGAGCCCGAAGTACCGCTCGACCGGCCCCGAGGTCACCTCCACCAGCTGCATCCGCCCGTACGGCACCACGGTCTCCTCGCGCCACAGCACCCCGCGGCTGATCAGCAGGTCGTCGGCGCGCTCGGCGTACCGCCAGGAGCGCCAGTTGCGGCCCAGCAGCACCCAGCCCCAGGCCAGCAGGGCCAGCGGCAGCAGCGCGAAGGCCGCCCACACCGGGCCCGCGAGCAGGCCCGTCAGCAGTCCCACGGCGAGGGCGAGCAGCCCCAGCCACACCACCAGCAGCAGCCGGCGCATCCGCAGCAGCCCCGGCGGCAGCCCTGTCCACTCCGGCTCGGTCCCCGTCGTCTCGGCACCGGCCGCGCTCCCCGTCTCCATAGGGCCAGCGTACGTAGGGGAGACTGGGTCCATGACGCCTACGACGGAGACCACGGTCGGGATCGGCGGCGCCGCGGAGAGCACCGACATGGTGCTCAACATCGGCCCCCAGCACCCCTCCACGCACGGCGTGCTGCGGCTGAAGCTCGTGCTGGACGGCGAGCGGATCGTCTCCGCGGAGCCGGTGATCGGCTATATGCACCGCGGCGCGGAGAAGCTCTTCGAAGCGCGCGACTACCGGCAGATCATCATGCTCGCCAACCGCCACGACTGGCTGTCGGCCTTCTCCAACGAGCTGGGCGTGGTCCTCGCCGTGGAGCGCATGCTGGGCATGGAGGTGCCCGTCCGCGCGGTGTGGACGCGCACCCTGCTCGCCGAGCTGAACCGGGTCCTCAACCACCTGATGTTCCTCGGCTCGTACCCGCTGGAGCTGGGCGGGATCACCCCGGTCTTCTACGCGTTCCGCGAGCGCGAGGTGCTGCAGAACGTCATGGAGGAGGTCTCCGGCGGGCGCATGCACTACATGTTCAACCGGGTCGGCGGCCTCAAGGAGGACCTGCCGGCCGGCTGGGCCGCACGCGCGCGTGGCGCCGTCTCCGCCGTGCGCTCCCGCATGGACGTCTTCGACGACCTGGTCCTCGGCAACGAGATCTTCCGCGGCCGCACCCGGGGCGTGGGCGCCCTCGCGCCGGAGGCCGTGCACGCGTACGGCGTGAGCGGCCCCATCGCGCGCGCCTCGGGCGTCGACTTCGACCTGCGCCGCGACGAGCCCTACCTGGCCTACGGCGAGCTCCAGGACACCCTCAGGGTGGTCACCCGGACCGAGGGCGACTGCCTGGCCCGCTTCGAGTGCCTCCTGGAGCAGACGCACATCGCCCTGGACCTGGCCGACGCCTGCCTGGACCGGCTCGCCGACCTGCCGCCGGGACCGATCAACCAGCGGCTCCCCAAGGTCCTCAAGGCGCCCGAGGGCCACACCTACGCCTGGACCGAGAACCCCCTCGGCATCAACGGCTACTACCTCGTCAGCAAGGGCGAGAAGACCCCGTACCGGCTGAAGCTGCGCTCGGCGTCGTACAACAACATCCAGGCCCTGACCGAACTGCTGCCGGGGACGCTGGTGGCGGACATGGTCGCGATCCTCGGGTCGATGTTCTTCGTGGTGGGGGACATCGACAAATAGGGCCGACGCGGCAGAGGGCCGGCGGCGTACAGGGCCGACGGCACCTGGGGCGGGCGGCTAGAGCAACGGGTTCTCGATGCCCACCGGCTGGAGCAGCCAGCCGAAGTCGCCCAGCCCGCCGGGGGCGGTGAGTTCGGCGGCCTCTCCGGCGATCGACAGGGCGCGCACATAGGCCGTGGGGTGCGTGGAGGCGAGCGTGAGCGGGGGGCGTGCGCCGATCAGGCCCAGGGCGCGCAGGGCGTCGCGTTGCGTGCACAGGAGCGCCTCGGGGAGCCTCAGCGCCGGGTCGAGCGCCGCGCAGGCGTCCAGCGCGACGTGCGCCGTGATGTCGCACGACCCGTCCGGCACGGGCGCCGTCCCGCGCCCCTCCCGGAAGCCGGTGAGCGTCCCGAACGGGGGGCGCGCGGCCACGGTGTGCGCGTAGTCCACGGCCACCGCGAGCCCTCGCTGGAGGCTGGTGACGGCGGTCGCCCACGCCTGGTCCCGGGGCAGCCCGATCTCCGCGCGCAGCCCCGGCTCGCCACCCAGCGGCCACCACCGCGCGAGCCACTCCGCCTCCGCGCCCGACACCGCCCGCCCCAGCAGTTCTCCGCCGTCGCGGCGGACCTGCACCAGCCTGGACACCCCGGCCGCGTCCACCTCGGCGACCTCGACCGGCACGTTGTCCAGCCACTCGTTGGCGAAGAGCAGGCCGGTGACCGTGCGCGGGAGTTCGGTCAGCCAGGTGATCCGGTCGGGAAGGCCCGGCGGGCGGTCGGCGAGTTCGACGGCGTACGCACGCACGCGTGGCGCCACGTCGGCGGGCAGGGCCGCGAGCACGCCGGTGACCAGCTCGCCCCGGCCGGCACCCATGTCGACGAAGTCCAGCGTCCCGGGGCGGCCCAGGGCCTCGTCGACCCGGCACAGCAGCTCGGCCACGGCCTCGGCGAACAGCCGCGAGGCGTGCACCGACGTACGGAAGTGCCTGGCCGGGCCCTCCGGGCGGCGGTAGAAGCCGCCGGGGCCGTACAGGGCCGCCTCGGTGGCCGCCCGCCAGCCACGGGCGTCCTCGGCCGTCTCTCGCGTCGCCTCATCCGTCACCGGGCCAGACTAGGCGCACAGGTGATCACCTTCTCCACCTTGCGGAGTACGCGTGCGGAACAGGGATCGGCCCTCCGGTTGACCCCTGCACCTATCACGCTTCCCTACTCTGGGTTACGTGCAGCGCCTCTATGACTTCCTCCGCAGGCACCCGACATGGGTCGACAGCTTCTGGGCCGTCGCCCTGCTCGGGATCTCCGGCGCGAGCATCTGGAAGCTCGGCGGGAACGAGGGGCACCACGGACCCAGGGCCGCCATGCTGGCCGTGTCCGTCGTGATGAGCGTCGTCGTCGCGCTGCGCCGCCGCTACCCGGAGCCGATGCTGCTGCTGGCCGCGGCCACCGGCCTGGCCCAGCTGGTGCTGGACGTGGAGACGACCGTCGCCAACTTCGCCATGCTGGTGATCGTCTGCACGAACGCCGCCGTCGGCGCGCGCTGGGCGTCCCGGTTCGGTCTCTACGCCGGGCTGTGCGCGGCGCCCCTGGCGCAGATCAGGTGGCCGCAGCAGGAGGCGAGTTTCCCGGGGCACGTCGCGATCGTGCTGTTCCAGACGGTGCCGTTCGTGCTCGCCTGGGTGCTCGGCGACTCCATGCGCACCCGCCGCGCCTACTTCGCGCAGCTGGAGGAGCGGGCCGCGCGGCTGGAGAAGGAACGCGAGGCGCAGGCCAAGGTCGCGGTCGCCGCCGAGCGCGCCCGGATCGCGCGCGAGCTGCACGACGTGGTCGCGCACAACGTGTCCGTGATGGTGGTCCAGGCCGACGGCGCCGCCTACGTCCTCGACGCCGCCCCCGACCAGGCGAAGAAGGCCCTGGAGACGATCTCCTCGACCGGCCGCCAGGCCCTCGCCGAGATGCGCCGCCTGCTGGGCGTGCTGCGCACCGGCGAGCACAAGGAGGTCGGCGAGTACGTCCCGCAGCCCGACGTCGAGCAGATCGACGACCTCGTCGAGCAGTGCCGCAGCTCCGGCCTGCCCGTCGACTTCAAGGTCGAGGGCACCCCGCGCCCGCTGCCCAGCGGTGTCGAGCTCACGGCGTACCGGATTGTGCAGGAGGCGCTGACCAACACCCGCAAGCACGGCGGCCCCAACACGGGCGCCAGCGTGCGGCTGGTCTACTTCGACGACGGACTCGGCCTGCTGGTCGAGGACGACGGCAAGGGCGCCCCGCACGAGATGTACGAGGACGGCGGCGCCGACGGTCAGGGCCACGGCCTGATCGGCATGCGCGAACGGGTCGGCATGGTGGGCGGCACCCTCGACGCGGGCCCCCGCCCTGGCGGAGGATTCCGCATCAGTGCCCTGCTGCCGCTCAAACCAGCGCATTGACGCGTACGCACGCCCTCGGTTGACACCTGTCACGCCCCCCGGCCGAACGGCCGAACAAGAAGCCGAACGGCCGAACAAGAAACGGAAGAGGACCCGATGACGATCCGCGTGATGCTCGTCGACGACCAGGTGCTGTTGCGCACCGGGTTCCGGATGGTGCTCGCGGCCCAGCCGGACATGGAGGTCGTCGCGGAGGCGGGCGACGGCGTCGAGGCCATCCAGGTGCTGAGGACCACCGCCGTGGACGTCGTCCTGATGGACGTGCGCATGCCCAAGCTGGACGGCGTGGAGGCCACCCGCCGTATCTGCGCGGAGCCCGACGCGCCCAAGGTGCTCATCCTGACCACCTTCGACCTCGACGAGTACGCCTTCTCGGGGCTGAAGGCGGGCGCCTCCGGCTTCATGCTCAAGGACGTGCCCCCGGGTGAGCTGCTGACCGCCATCCGCTCCGTGCACAGCGGCGACGCCGTCGTCGCGCCCTCCACCACCCGGCGTCTGCTCGACCGCTTCGCGCCGATGCTGCCCTCCGCCGGCAAGGAGCCCCGGCAGCAGGAACTGGACCGGCTCACCGAACGCGAGCGCGAGGTGATGGTGCTGGTCGCACAGGGCCTGTCGAACGGCGAGATCGCGAGCCGGCTGGTGCTGTCCGAGGCCACCGTGAAGACCCATGTGGGCCGCATCCTGACCAAGCTCGGGCTCCGCGACCGCGTGCAGGTGGTCGTGCTGGCCTACGAGACCGGGCTGGTGCGGGCGGGCGGCGGGCACCTGTGACGATGCGCCGCGGCTAGCGGAGCATCCCCTCCAGGAAGTCGCTGCCGAGCCGGGCGACGACCGTGACGTCCAGCTGGTGCAGCACGTAACGCCCGCGGCGGCGCGTCGTGACCAGGCCCGCCTTCTTGAGCACCCCCAGATGCCGGGAGACCTCCGGCGCCGACAGGCCGTGCACCTGCGCCAGCTCGCTGGTGGTGTGGGCGCTGCGCGCCAGCTGCCGGCACAGCCGCATCCGGACGGGATGGGACAGCGCCGCCATCCGCAGCGTCAGCTCCTCCACGGACGCGGGCGAGGCGAGCCCGGGCGAGCCGACCGGGTAGTGCAGCACCGGCTGCCAGCCGTAGCGGTGCAGGACCATCAGATGCGGCCGGCCCAGGCTGGTGGGCACCATCAGCAGGCCGTCGGCCGCCACGCGCGCGTGGCCGTCGGTGAGCTTGTCCACGGTGATCCGCGCGCCCGTTTCGTCGAGCGTCACGGCGGGGGAGACCGCCGCCAGCGCCTCGGCCAGCCCCTTGCGGCGCAGCAGCTCCGTCTTGTGCCGGGCGTCGGCCGCGAGCTGGTGGCGCAGCCGGGACCAGGCCTCGTCGAAGAACGCCTCGGCGCAGTCCGCCAGGAACCGGCGCAGCCAGGTACGTACGCTCGGCGGATCGTCGAGCAGCCGCCGGGCGAACCGGACCTGCCGCGGACCGCGCGAGGCGGCCACCTCCAGCGCCCGCCGACGCGCGGCGGGGTCCGAGAGCAGAGCCGGTACCTCGATGCCGTACGACAGCGCGCACGTGAACTCCAGCGCCGCGTCCACGAACTGTTCGTCCGACAGCCTGTCCAGCTGGTCCAGCTCCTCGGCCAGGGTGCCGCCCGGGACGGCGACCGGGACGGCCGCGTACGGCAGGAACAGGTCCGAGAACGTCGACCGCCACAGGAAGTCCGCGTCGCACATCCGGTCGGCCAGATGCGGCTCCATACGGGCGGTCACGCCGGTCACCCAGCCCTGCAGGCCGGGGTGGTGCCCCGGCTCGGACAGCGCGTGCAGCGCCATGCCGAGTTCGGCCAGCGGTGAGGGTACGGTGACGCGCTCGGGGCGCAGCCCGGCTATGTCGATACGTACGCTCATATGTCCATCGTGCCTTGCCGCGCCTACCGGGGTGCCAGGTGAGTTCGGCGGCGGGTGCCGCTGGTGTGTGGTTGCTCGCGCCCACGCGGCGGCAGCCGCATGTCAAACACAGCCCCGCGCCCCTAAAGGGGCGCTTCAGCTCGCGGCGTTCCAGGCAATCGCCCCACAAAGTCCGCGACCGCCGTCCGCACGTCCTCCGCCGTCCAGTCCAGGCCCTCGGCCGTCACCGTCACCTCGGTCATGGACAGGCCCGGGCCCTTCGTGTCCCAGAAGCCGACGAAGAGGTAGGTGCCGGTCTCCTCGGCCTGGCGCACCGCCGCCTCCAGCAGTACGTCCGCGTCGTACGGCAGCCAGAGCTGGAACTGGTGGGTGTGCGGTTCCCCGGGGTGGACGCGGGCCCAGGGGACGGCCGACCCGGCGAAGCCCTCGCGCAGGGCCGCGGCCACCACGCGCGCGTGCCGTACGTAGTCCGGGAGGCGGGGGAGTTCGTGCTCCAGACCGATCAGGGCCGCGAGCGCCGTCGGGAACTGCTGGAAGACCATGCCGCCGTAGCGGTGGCGCCAGGTCTTCGCGTCCTCGACCAGGGACTTCGGGCCGGCCAGCGCGGCGCCGCCGAAGCCGTCGAGGGACTTGTAGAACGACACGTAGACGCTGTCCGCCAGGTCCGCGATCTCGGACAGGGAGTGACCGAGGTGGACGGTGGACTCCCACAGGCGCGCACCGTCGAAGTGCACCACCGCGTCGCGCTCCCGCGCCGCCTCCACCAGCTCCGTGAGCTCCTCCCAGGAGGGCAGGACGAAACCGGCGTCCCTGAGCGGCAGCTCCACCATCAGCGCCCCGAAGGGCTCCGCGAAGTCGCGTATCTCCTGGGCCGTGGGGAGCCGGGGCTCGCCGGTGACGCGCACGGTGCGCAGGCCGGCCACCTCACGGAAGGCGTCGCGTTCGTGCACCTCGGGGTGGGCGAGGGCGTGCAGGGCGACCGTGGGGTTGCCGGTGCGGGCCGCCCAGCAGCGCAGGGCGACCTGCTGGGCCATCGTGCCGGTCGGGAAGAACGCGGCGGCCTCCGTGCCCAGCAGGGCCGCGACACGCCGCTCCAGGGCCTCGACGACGCCGTTGCCGTAGATGTCCGACGGTTCGTCCAGGTCGTACACCTCGGGGGCCGCCTCCTGGAGCCGCGCGAGCCGTTCGCGGAGCGGGGCCCGCAGGCCCGTGCGCGCGAGGACACGGGTGGCCCCCCGGTAGGCGGCGGCGCGCCGCTCCCGCATCCGCTCCTCCGCCGACAGGGGTTCCTTCGGCTCTTCGTCCCGGGCCGTCGTCTCGTCCTGGGCCGTCGTCGTATCGCTCATGCCGTGGATGATGCCCTGGCCCGTCCAGCGGGGGCCTCGCATTTTCCGTGCCGCCTTTCCGTGCCACCGGTGTGACCCGTCACCCACAGCCTGTGGACGGCCAATCGGCCCCGAACCGGATAGCGTTAACATGACGAGAAATCGTCCGGTACCCAGAGCGGACTGGAACGGGAAGGCCACCCTCGCGTGAGTACAGTCCAACAGCCAGACCCCGGCGACCGCCCCGCGCGGCTCACCGTCGGTGTCGTCGGCGCCGGCCGGGTGGGCCCCGCGCTGGCCGCGTCGCTGCAGCTCGCCGGCCACCGCCCGGTGGCCGTCTCCGGGGTCTCCGACGCCTCCCGGCGGCGCGCCGAGGCGATGCTGCCCGACGTCCCGCTGGTACCCCCCGCCGAGGTCCTCCGACGCGCCGACCTGGTCCTGCTGACCGTCCCCGACGACGCCCTGCCCGGCCTGGTCACCGGCCTCGCCGAGACCGGCGCCGTACGGCCCGGCCACCTGCTCGTGCACACCTCCGGCCGGTACGGCGCGAGGGTCCTGGACCCGGCCCTGCGCGCGGGCGCGCTGCCGCTGGCCCTGCACCCGGCGATGACCTTCACCGGGACGCCGGTGGACGTGCAGCGGCTGGCCGGCTGCTCGTTCGGGGTGACCGCGCCCGAGGAGCTGCGGCTGGCCGCCGAGGCCCTGGTCATCGAGATGGGCGGCGAACCGGAGTGGATCTCCGAGGAGAACCGCCCGCTCTACCACGCGGCCCTCGCCCTCGGCGCCAACCACCTGGTCACCCTGGTCGCCCAGTCCATGGAGCTGCTGCGCACCGCCGGTGTCGAGGCCCCCGATCGGATGCTCGGCCCGCTGCTCGGCGCAGCCCTGGACAACGCCCTGCGCTCCGGCGACGCGGCGCTGACCGGGCCGGTCGCGCGCGGGGACGCCGGCACCGTCGCCGCGCACGTCACGGAGTTGCGCCGGCACGCCCCGCAGGCCGTCGACGGCTACCTGGCGATGGCCCGCGCGACGGCCGACCGGGCGCTCGCGCACGGCCTGCTGAAGCCGGAGCTCGCCGAGGACCTGCTCGGTGTCCTCGCCACGGGGACGCACACGCCGCAGAACGGGGAAGACCGATGAGCCGCCGCCCCTTCGAACTCGCCCCCACCGTCGACGACCTCAGGCACGTGCAGGACCACTTCGCGGAATCGGGCCGCACCGCCGTCGTCATGACCATGGGCGCCCTGCACGAGGGGCACGCCACGCTGGTCAGGGCGGCCCGCGAGCACGTCGGCCGCAAGGGCCTCGTGATCGTCACCGTCTTCGTGAACCCCCTGCAGTTCGGGCAGGGCGAGGACCTCGACCGCTATCCGCGCACCCTGGACACCGACCTGAAGATCGCGGAACAGGCGGGCGCGGACGCCGTGTTCGCCCCCTCCGTCGACGAGGTCTACCCGGGCGGGCAGCCCCAGGTGCGGGTCACCGCGGGGCCGATGGGCACGCTCCTGGAGGGCGCCTCCCGCCCCGGGCACTTCGACGGCGTCCTCACGGTCGTCGCCAAGCTGCTGCACCTCACCCGCCCCGACGTGGCCCTGTTCGGGCAGAAGGACGCCCAGCAGCTTGCCGTGATCCGGCGCATGGCGCGCGACCTGAACTTCGGCATCGAGATCGTCGGCGTCCCGACGGTGCGGGAGTCCGACGGGCTCGCACTGTCCAGTCGCAACCGCTACCTGTCGGCCGACGAGCGGCGCACGGCGCTCACGCTGTCCCGTGCGCTGTTCGCCGGCCGCGACCGGCACGCGGCACAGGAGGCGCTGCGCGCGCGGGCGCGCGAAGTGCCGTCCACGCGGGCGCGCGCCGAGGCGCTCAGCGCCATAGGCGAATCCCGCGCGGCCGCCGACGCGCACGCCGTCGCCAAGGCCGTGCCGAACGCCGCCGCGGCGGTCCGCGCGGCCGCCCGCCAGGTCCTGGACGACGCGGTCCACTACGACCCGCCGCTCCACCTGGACTACCTCGCCCTGGTCGACCCGTCCGACTTCACCGAGATCGACGACGACTTCACCGGAGAGGCCGTCCTCGCCGTCGCCGCCCGGGTCGGGACGACCCGGTTGATCGACAACCTTCCGCTCACCTTCGGAACCCTCGGAGCCGCCTCGTGACCAGCACAGGCACCAGCACAGGCACCACCACCGGCATACGGCTGCACGCGCCCGCCCCCGGGTGGAGCATCTCGGCGGACGTGGTCGTCGTCGGGTCCGGGGTGGCCGGGCTGACCGCCGCCCTGCGCTGCCAGGCCGCCGGGCTGACCACGGTCGTCGTCACCAAGGCCCGCCTGGACGACGGCTCCACGCGCTGGGCGCAGGGCGGCATCGCCGCGGCCCTCGGCGAGGGCGACACCCCCGAACAGCACCTCGCGGACACCCTGGTGGCCGGCGCCGGACTCTGCGACGAGGACGCCGTACGGATCCTGGTCACCGAGGGCCCCGGCGCGGTACGGCGGCTCATCGACACCGGCGCCATCTTCGACGAGTCCTCCGAGGGCGGCCTCGACCTCACCCGCGAGGGCGGCCACCACCGGCGCCGGATCGCGCACGCGGGCGGCGACGCCACCGGCGCAGAGGTCTCCCGGGCCCTCGTGGAGGCGGTACGCGCGCGCGGGCTGCGCGCCATCGAGAACGCGCTCGTCCTGGACCTGCTGACCGACGCCGAGGGCCGTACGGCCGGTGTCACCCTGCACGTCATGGGCGAGGGCCAGCACGACGGCGTGGGCGCCGTGCACGCCCCCGCGGTCGTCCTCGCGACCGGCGGCATGGGCCAGGTGTTCTCCGCCACCACCAACCCGTCGGTGTCGACCGGCGACGGCGTGGCGCTGGCCCTGCGCGCCGGCGCCGAGGTCAGCGACCTCGAATTCGTGCAGTTCCACCCGACCGTGCTCTTCCTCGGCCCGGACGCCGAGGGCCAGCAGCCGCTGGTCTCCGAGGCGGTCCGCGGCGAGGGTGCCCACCTGGTCGACGCGGACGGCACGCGCTTCATGGTGGGACAGCACGAACTGGCCGAACTGGCGCCCCGGGACATCGTCGCCAAGGGCATCATGCGGCGCATGCAGGAGCAGGACGCCGAGCACATGTACCTCGACGCCCGGCACTTCGGCGCCGACATGTGGGAGCACCGCTTCCCGACCATCCTGGCCGCCTGCCGCGCCAACGGCATCGACCCGGTCACCGAGCCCATCCCGATAGCGCCGGCCGCGCACTACGCCTCCGGGGGCGTACGCACCGACGCGCGGGGGCGCACGACCGTCCCCGGGCTCTACGCCTGCGGAGAGGTCGCGTGCACCGGCGTGCACGGCGCGAACCGGCTCGCCTCCAACTCCCTCCTCGAAGGCCTCGTCTACGCCGAGAGCATCGCCGCCGAGATCACGGCGGCCCGTGCGGAGCACGGCCTGCACGCGCGCGTGCCCGCACCGGTCCCGCACCCCGAGAAGCCCGCGCACCCGCTGCTCGCCCCCGAGACCCGCTTCGCCATCCAGCGGATCATGACCGAGGGCGCCGGCGTGCTGCGCTCCGAGGAGTCCCTCGCCCGGGCCGCCGAACAGCTCCAGCGGCTGCACGCGGACGCCCGCGGCGCACTGGACGAGAACGGCAAGACCGCCGAGCCCGGCGTCGACACCTGGGAGGCCACCAACCTCCTGTGCGTCGCGCGCGTGCTCGTCGAGGCGGCCCGCCGCCGCGAGGAGACCCGCGGCTGCCACTGGCGGGAGGACCACGCCGACCGCGACGACGCCCGGTGGGAGCGCCACATCGTCGTACGGCTGAATCCGGACCGCACGCTGGCGGTGGCCACCACCGACACCGCAGACTTCCCCCCTACCCGGCCCCACCAGCCACACCAGGAGCAGTGACAGACGTGAGCACCAACGACCTTCCCCTCGCCGACGGCGGCGGCTGCGGCGACGGCTGTGCCTGCGGCGCCGAGGGCGACGAGGAGTACCTGGAGTGCGGGCTCGACCCCGCGCTCGCCGAGCTGCTGGCCGCGGCCGGACTCGACCCCATCGAGGTCGAGGACATCGCCAACGTGGCCGTCCAGGAGGACCTGGCGGGCGGCCTGGACGTGACGACCGTGGCCACGATCCCCGAGGAGGCCGTGGCCACCGGCGACTTCGTCGCGCGCGAGGCCGGTGTCGTCGCGGGCCTCAGGGTCGCCGAGGCCGTGGTCTCCGTGGTCTGCACCGACGAGTTCGAGGTCGAGCGGCACGTCGAGGACGGCGACCGGGTCGAGGCCGGGCAGAAGCTGCTCTCGATCACCACCCGCACCCGCGACCTGCTCACCGCCGAGCGCAGCGCGCTCAACATCCTGAACCGCCTCTCCGGCATCGCGACGGCCACGCGCGCGTGGGCGGACGAGCTGGAGGGTACGCAGGCACGCGTGCGGGACACCCGCAAGACCACTCCGGGGCTGCGCTCCCTGGAGAAGTTCGCGGTGCGCAGCGGCGGGGGCGTCAACCACCGCATGTCGCTCTCCGACGCGGCCCTCGTCAAGGACAACCACGTGATCGCCGCCGGCGGTGTCGCCCAGGCCTTCAAGGCCGTCCGCGAGGCCTTCCCGGAGCTGGCGATCGAGGTCGAGGTCGACACCCTGCACCAGCTGCGCGAGGTCGTCGACGCGGGCGCCGACCTGATCCTGCTGGACAACTTCACGCCGATGGAGTGCGAGGAGGCCGTCGCGATCGTCGGCGGGCGCGCGCTCCTGGAGGCGTCCGGGCGGCTCACGCTGGAGAACGCGCGGGCGTACGCCGACACGGGCGTGGACTTCCTGGCCGTCGGCGCCCTCACCCACTCCTCGCCGATCCTGGACATCGGCCTGGATCTGCGCGAGGCGGAGTGACCCCATGCTCCTCACCATCGACGTCGGCAACACCCACACCGTCCTCGGCCTCTTCGACGGCGAGGACATCGTCGAGCACTGGCGCATCTCCACGGACGCGCGCCGTACCGCCGACGAGCTGGCGGTGCTCCTCCAGGGCCTGATGGGCATGCACCCGCTGCTCGGCGACGAGCTCGGCGACGGCATCGACGGGATCGCGATCTGCGCGACCGTGCCGAGCGTGCTGCACGAGCTGCGCGAGGTCACCCGGCGGTACTACGGCGACGTGCCGGCGGTGCTGGTGGAGCCCGGGGTGAAGACCGGGGTGCCGATCCTCACCGACAACCCCAAGGAGGTCGGCGCCGACCGGATCATCAACGCGGTCGCCGCCGTCGAGCTGTTCGGGGGGCCGGCGATCGTCGTCGACTTCGGTACGGCGACGACCTTCGACGCGGTGTCCGCGCGCGGGGAGTACGTCGGGGGTGTGATCGCGCCGGGTATCGAGATCTCCGTGGAGGCGCTGGGCGTCAAGGGCGCGCAGCTGCGGAAGATCGAGGTGGCGCGGCCGCGGAGCGTGATCGGGAAGAACACGGTGGAGGCCATGCAGTCGGGCATCGTGTACGGGTTCGCCGGGCAGGTCGACGGGGTGGTCGGGCGGATGGCGCGGGAGCTGGCCGATGATCCGGACGATGTGACGGTGATCGCGACGGGTGGGCTGGCGCCGATGGTGCTCGGGGAGTCGTCGGTGATCGACGAGCACGAGCCGTGGCTGACGCTGGTGGGGTTGCGGCTGGTGTACGAGCGGAACGTGTCGCGGATGTGAGCGGTGGGTGGGGGCGGGTGTGGGTGTTTCGCCCCCGCCGCCCCTACCCGTCCCGTCCTTGAAGGGGGTGGGCCCCCTTCGACCGCCCGTTTCGGGGGCTGCCGCCCCCGGGCCCCCGCTTCGGCCTGGACGGCCTCGTCCTCAAACGCCGGACGGGCTGAAAAGCAACAGCAAAGCGCCGGACGGGCTGGAGGGGGTGCCCGCCGGACGGGCTGAAAGGCAACCTCAAACGCCGGACGGGGTGAAAGGCAACCTCAGACGACGGACGGGCTGGGGAGTGGCGGCTTGCTGGTCGGCGGCGGCCAGGTGGGTGGCGGTGGGGCGCCACACCCGTGCGGTATGTCGAGTTTGTCTGATTTACGCGTATCTTCGGACCATGCCCACGCCATACGGATCCCGCGGCGGCATGGTGTTCGGTGCGGAGGAGCTGCGTGTGCTCCGCCGTGCTCTCGCCCTCGCCCTTCACCCCGGTCCCGTCTCCGCCGAGGACGTCAAGGACTGTCATCGGCTCGCCGAGTCGCTCGACGAGGCGATCGGCGAGGGGGCCCGGCTTCGTGCCTTCCTGATGGCCGATCTGGCCCGGTACCGCGCCGCCCTGCCGGGGACCGTCGCCGGTTACCTCGCCCTCCTGGAGGAGGCGCTGGGGGCCGGGTACCGGCCCACCCCGGACGATCTCGCCGCGCTGCGGGCGCTGCGGGGGAACGCCGGCGCCGCCGCACTGCTCGGCCGCTGCCAGGACCTCGCCGAGCGCGACGTGCGGGCCCGGCTCGCCCAGGGGGCCCGGAAGGTGCCCGCCCCCGCCGTTCCGGCCTCCAGGGTCCGGCTGACGGCCCTGCCGGGCGGCGTGGCCAAGGAGCCGGAGAAGAAGCCCAAGGAGAAGCCCGCCGAACGGCCCGCCCCGCAGCCCGCGGCCCCCGAGCCTGACGCGCCGAAGCGGCCCATTCCGACTCCGGGCGAGGTCTTCCCCAGACGCCGGCCCGCCTCGCCGCCGGCCGGGCCCCCGCAGCAGCTCGCCGCGGGCTGAGCGGCCGTCCGGGGGCGGTTCGCCCACCCCGCCCCTTTCGCCCGGTACCCCGTGGCTACTCTGGACGCATGGACTACGTCTCCGCGCTGCTGCCTCCGGTCGTCATGGCCGTCTTCTTCATCGGTCTGGTCCGGGTGATCGTGAAGACCCAGGGCGGGGCCGCCAAGGCCAAGGAGGACGCGGCCGTGGACGCCGCCCTCGAGCGCGCGGCGAGTGCCCGCCAGGCCGCCGTCTCCAAGCCCGACGGGGCCTGAACCGAGCCGCGGTCTCCCGGCGTACGGCTCGCCGCGCGTCGCCCGTCGAGGGCGCGCTTTCCGAGCCGTACGCCCTTTTTGTTCGCCTTTGCTGATGAAAGTGCACGTCCGGCACGTCATTGGCCGGATCTCCCACTATTGTTCTGAGCTGTGCCTCGCCCATTGGGAGAACTCGAAGACGCGGTCATGACGCGGGTGTGGAAGTGGAACCGCCCGGTGACCGTTCGGGAAGTCCTGGAAGACCTTCAGCAGGAACGGTCGATCGCCTACACCACGGTGATGACCGTTTTGGACAATCTCCATCAGAAGGGCTGGGTCCGGCGGGAGGCCGAAGGGCGCGCCTATCGATATGAGGCCGTCTCCACCCGGGCCGCCTACGCCGCCGCCCTGATGAACGACGCCTGGTCGCAGAGCGACAACCCGGCCGCCGCACTCGTCGCCTTCTTCGGGATGATGAGCGACGAACAGCGGCAGGCCCTGCAGGACGCCGTGCGCATCGTGCAGGGTCCGGATAGCCGGGAACGGCGGGAAGAGAGGGAAGGCCGGGAAGCCCCGCGAGAGGAGAACCCCGGCTCCGTGGCGGACACCCGCGGGCGATAGCGTCCGCTCATGTCAGCGACGCGCCCCGAAGTCACCGCAAAAGCCATCACCGTCCGGCGGGCCCGGACCAGCGATGTCCCGGCGGTGCGCCGCCTCCTCGACGCGTACGTTCGCGACCGCATCCTGCTCGACAAAGCCACCGTGACGCTTTACGAGGACATCCAGGAGTTCTGGGTCGCGGAACGCGACGACAACGCCGAGGTGGTCGGCTGCGGCGCTCTGCACGTGATGTGGGAAGACCTCGCGGAAGTACGCACTCTCGCGGTGAACCGGAGCCTCAAGGGCGCCGGTGTCGGTCATCAGTTGCTGGAGAAGTTGCTGGAGACCGCGCGTTGGCTTGGTGTTCGCCGCGTTTTCTGTCTGACCTTCGAAGTCGAGTTCTTCGGGAAGCACGGCTTCGTGGAGATCGGCGAGACGCCCGTAGACACCGATGTCTACGCGGAGCTGCTGCGTTCCTATGACGAGGGTGTCGCGGAGTTCCTCGGACTCGAACGAGTGAAACCGAACACCTTGGGCAACAGCCGGATGCTTCTGCATCTGTGATCGTCAAGAGGGAGCTATTCCGGGCGACCCGCCTTGCCCAGGTGCCCTATGTCCGAAACGCGCATGTTTCCGGGTGGGAGCGGGCCCCTCGGTCTCTCCCAGGGGTTTGTGTTTTTCCCGCAAAAGCGGTTTGCTTTCCGACGTACTGCAGTACTGCATATAACAGGGGGCGGCGAAACGGCGGACGCCGCACACCCCCGGCCCTGAAGTTTTCGATGAAAGGAAATCCGGTGGCACAGAAGGTTCAGGTCCTTCTTGTCGACGACCTCGACGGCGGCGAGGCGGACGAGACCGTGACGTTCGCGTTGGACGGCAAGACGTACGAGATCGATCTCACGACCGCCAATGCGGACAAGCTGCGCGGTCTTCTCGACGCCTATGTCAAGGGTGGTCGGCGTACCGGCGGCCGTGCTGCGGGTGGACGTGGGAAGGCCCGTGCGGCTTCCGGCGGCAGCCAGGACACCGCGCAGATTCGCGCGTGGGCCAAGGAGAACGGTTACGAGGTCAACGACCGCGGCCGTGTTCCCGCGACGATTCGCCAGGCCTACGAGGACGCCAACGCCTGACAGCCCTCCGGCCCGCGGCCCGCGCGCCGCAGCCGGATGCGGTGGCACTCCGTGGCCACCGTGTTCACCAGCCGTACGAGATCGGGGGCGCCTTTCACGCCCCCCATGGCCGACAGCGTCGGCAGCGAGGCCTCGACCTCGCACCCCGACTCGGGGGGCCGCAACCAGACGGCGGCCCCCTGTACGGGCCCGCACGGCCCGTCGCCGGGTCCGGACGACGACCGGACCCCGTCGGCCGCCGGCCCGGGCCGCACCGGGGCGTCCATCGCGCCCCCGGCGCCCAGTGCCCGCAGATCGAGGCCGAGGGCCGGCGCGCCCCACTCCAGCCAGTCCAGCAGCCCCGGCAGCTCCTCCGCGCTGCCCGCGGCCACCAGCAGCCGCATCCGGCCGCCCTGAAGGGCCACCGGAGAGCCCGGCGCCAGGTGCCCGAGCGCCCGCACACCCGCCCGCGCCGGCACCTCAAGGACGTCGAAACGCCTGCCCGTGACCAGCCGTAGCGGCTCTCCGGGCGTCGCGGGCACCGTCGCCCATCCCAGTTCGTTCTCGTACCAGTGCCGGAGCCGGCCCGGCCGCCCGGAATCGGGACCGGCACCGCACTCGGATCCGGAATCGGGGCCGCACGCGGAACCGGGGCCGGAACCGGAATCGAACGGACGACGGGGGTGAGGGACCGTGGAAGCTGCCGGAGGCGCTGTGCCAGCCATGCCGGGTGCAACCGTCCCCGAGCCACCAGAGTTACGCTGGGTGTACGTGTGACCGCGCAGGGTGCCGGAAATCGGGTCGGGCGGGGGTCCGGAGAGACGCAAGGTTGTTCGCCCGTAGCGGAGGGACCGGGGGCCCACGGCATGGACTGTCCGTAGCTGCGGGTAAGACATCCCTAGTGGGAGGGGGCGACACGCAGGCGAGGCCGTCTCACGTTCGCCATCGGCGTACTGACGGAAGGGGTAACTGCCTGGCCTGCGGGAACATCGTCTCGCACCATCGGGTTGGAGCATATGTCGGCGTTCGGGGTCAGGAGGCCATCGACGGTGTCGGCAGTTGGAATGAGCGGTCCCCGCTTGCGGGACTAAGCTGCGGAAGGACAGGGAGGGGAAGTTCCCCCCACTGCCTGACCGCTCTGAGGAGCGATTAACGATGTTCGAGAGGTTCACCGACCGCGCGCGGCGGGTTGTCGTCCTGGCTCAGGAAGAAGCCCGGATGCTCAACCACAACTACATCGGCACCGAGCACATCCTCCTGGGCCTGATCCACGAGGGTGAGGGTGTCGCCGCCAAGGCCCTTGAGAGCCTCGGGATTTCGCTCGAGGCGGTCCGCCAGCAGGTGGAGGAGATCATCGGCCAGGGCCAGCAGGCCCCGTCCGGGCACATCCCCTTCACCCCCCGTGCCAAGAAGGTCCTGGAGCTGTCGCTCCGGGAGGCCCTTCAGCTGGGCCACAACTACATCGGCACGGAGCACATCCTGCTCGGCCTGATCCGTGAGGGCGAGGGCGTCGCCGCCCAGGTCCTGGTCAAGCTGGGCGCTGATCTCAACCGGGTGCGGCAGCAGGTCATCCAGCTGCTCTCCGGTTACCAGGGCAAGGAGACCGCCACCGCAGGCGGCCCTGCCGAGGGCACCCCCTCGACGTCCCTGGTCCTCGACCAGTTCGGCCGGAACCTCACCCAGGCCGCTCGTGAGTCCAAGCTCGACCCGGTCATCGGGCGCGAGAAGGAGATCGAGCGGGTCATGCAGGTGCTGTCCCGCCGTACCAAGAACAACCCGGTCCTGATCGGTGAGCCCGGCGTCGGCAAGACCGCCGTCGTCGAGGGCCTCGCCCAGGCCATCGTCAAGGGCGAGGTGCCCGAGACCCTCAAGGACAAGCACCTCTACACCCTGGACCTCGGCGCCCTGGTCGCCGGCTCCCGCTACCGCGGTGACTTCGAGGAGCGCCTGAAGAAGGTGCTCAAGGAGATCCGCACCCGCGGCGACATCATCCTGTTCATCGACGAGCTCCACACGCTGGTCGGTGCGGGTGCCGCCGAGGGCGCCATCGACGCGGCTTCGATCCTGAAGCCGATGCTGGCCCGCGGTGAGCTGCAGACCATCGGTGCCACCACCCTGGACGAGTACCGCAAGCACCTGGAGAAGGACGCGGCCCTGGAGCGCCGCTTCCAGCCCATCCAGGTCGCCGAGCCGTCCCTGCCGCACACGATCGAGATCCTCAAGGGTCTGCGTGACCGGTACGAGGCCCACCACCGGGTCTCCATCACGGACGAGGCGCTGGTCCAGGCCGCCACCCTGGCCGACCGCTACATCTCCGACCGCTTCCTGCCGGACAAGGCGATCGACCTGATCGACGAGGCCGGTTCCCGGATGCGCATCCGCCGGATGACCGCGCCGCCGGACCTCCGCGAGTTCGACGAGAAGATCGCCGCCGTCCGCCGGGACAAGGAGTCCGCGATCGACTCGCAGGACTTCGAGAAGGCCGCCTCCCTCCGCGACAAGGAGAAGCAGCTCCTGGCCGCCAAGGCCAAGCGGGAGAAGGAGTGGAAGGCCGGCGACATGGACGTCGTCGCCGAGGTCGACGGCGAGCTGATCGCCGAGGTGCTGGCCACGGCCACGGGCATCCCGGTCTTCAAGCTCACCGAGGAGGAGTCCTCGCGCCTGCTGCGCATGGAGGACGAGCTCCACAAGCGGGTCATCGGCCAGGTCGACGCCGTCAAGGCGCTGTCGAAGGCGATCCGCCGTACGCGTGCCGGTCTGAAGGACCCGAAGCGCCCCGGTGGCTCGTTCATCTTCGCGGGCCCGTCCGGTGTCGGTAAGACCGAGCTGTCCAAGGCCCTCGCCGAGTTCCTCTTCGGTGACGAGGACGCGCTGATCTCCCTCGACATGTCGGAGTTCAGCGAGAAGCACACGGTGTCGCGTCTCTTCGGTTCGCCCCCCGGCTACGTGGGCTACGAAGAGGGCGGCCAGCTGACCGAGAAGGTCCGCCGCAAGCCGTTCTCCGTCGTCCTCTTCGACGAGGTGGAGAAGGCCCACCCGGACATCTTCAACAGCCTGCTGCAGATCCTGGAGGACGGTCGCCTGACCGACTCCCAGGGCCGGGTCGTGGACTTCAAGAACACGGTCATCATCATGACGACCAACCTCGGCACCCGGGACATCTCCAAGGGCTTCAACCTGGGCTTCGCGGCCACGGGTGACACGAAGTCCAACTACGAGCGCATGAAGAACAAGGTCCAGGACGAGCTCAAGCAGCACTTCCGGCCCGAGTTCCTCAACCGCGTCGACGACGTGGTCGTCTTCCCGCAGCTGACGCAGGAGGACATCCTGCGGATCGTCGACCTCATGGTCGGCAAGGTGGACGAGCGCCTCAAGGACCGGGACATGGGCATCGAGCTCTCCCAGTCCGCCAAGGAGCTGCTGTCCAAGAAGGGCTACGACCCGGTGCTGGGCGCGCGTCCGCTGCGTCGCACGATCCAGCGCGAGATCGAGGACACGCTCTCGGAGAAGATCCTCTTCGGCGAGCTGCGCCCCGGTCACATCGTGGTCGTCGACACGGAGGGCGAGGGCGACACCGCGACCTTCACCTTCCGCGGCGAGGAGAAGTCGGCGCTGCCCGACGTCCCGCCGATCGAGCAGGCGGCTGGCGGTGCCGGACCGAACCTGAGCAAGGAGGCGTAAGCCTCAGGGCCACGCCTTGAAGGGGCCGGTGCTTCTCGGAGCACCGGCCCCTTCAGCGTTCCACCAGGCCGATGTCCGCTCCGGGGAAGTACGCGGAGAACCGGGACGTGGGAAAGGCGTGCCCCGGCATGTTCTGCAGGATCACGGAGCGCACCGCGGGCAGTCGGCGGGCCAGGACGGAGAAGTCCTCGGTGCCGAGCAGCCCGGGGACGCGCAGTGCCCTGACGCCGGAGAGCTCCGGCATGCGCTCGACGGAGCGCGGCAGCTCCCGCAGGATCCGCGCGTTCAGATGCAGGGTCCGCAGCTCCGGCAGTCCGGCCACCGCCTGCCAGTCGGCCGCCGTCAGCTCCGCGGTCAGTGGTCCGAGGCTGAGATCCTTGAGGCTGGTCCAGTGCTCCAGGCCGCGCAGCCCGGTGCGGTTCGTGCTGTTCCGGCCGAGGAAGAGGAACTCCAGTGGCGCGTCGGCGGGCAGCACCTCGCCGAGGCTGTCGCCGGGGAGCTGCTGTTCCACGGTGAGCCGGACGAGCGAGCCAAGCGACCGCAGGCCGGAGACGTCGGCGATCTGTCCGCAGATCAGCTCGGTGATCCGCAGCTCCGCGAGCCGCTCCAGGCCGTGTGCCGCCGGACAGCGGGCCAGCAGCAGATTGCGCAGGGATCCGAAGGGCGACAGGTCGCCCAGGTCGCTGAGGAGCGGGTTGTCCCGCAGGTCGAGGAGGGTCAGGGCCCCGGGCTCGCGGACCGAGTCGAGGATCTGTCCGACCGAGTGCCCGCCCAGGAACGCGAGACCGCGCCAGGGCCGCATCCCGGGCAGGGCGGCCCGCTGCTCGGCGGACTCACAGGTGAGATAGAGGCCGGCGCGAGGCAGCTCGTCCAGCACCTCCGCCGCATAGAGCGCGGTGTCGAAGCGGCTCCAGGTCCCCACCAGCTGCCGGCGCACCTTGAGGTCCGGATGGTCGCGGAACCGGCGCAGCACTCCGAGGGCTCCCTCCGGTTCCTCGGCGCCCAGCAGGGAGGCGGTGACGACGACGCTCCGTGCCTCCTCCGCCGTCAGCCCCTCGGGCCCCGGCAGCAGCTCCAGCACCAGGGGCCCGGCCTCCGCGAGCGTCTTCGCGTCCTCCGTGGTCCGCGGCGGGATCAGCTCCGCCGCGCGCCGCTCGACCTCCGCCCGCACGTCCGCGTCCAGCGCCACCGCGTGTTCCAGGCAGGCCAGCGCCAGCAGGGTCAGCCGGGGCGACCGAGCGGCGAGCAACCGCCGTAGCAGCGAGGCCCGTTCCCCGGGCCGTGCGTGGGCCACGGCCATGCGGATCACGTCCTCCCACTGCGTGTCGTCCGCGTGGCCGGCGAGGACGTCCAGATGGCCCTCCTCCACCGCGTACCGGGCGCCCAGGTAGTCCTGGAAGGTGCGGTGGACGAAGTCCACGACGCCGTCGGCGGGTTGCCGGACCAGCCCGCTGCGCAGGAGCAGGGTGCGCAGCACGGTCCAGGCGTCCCGGTTGCCGGGCAGTGCGACGACCGGCAGGCTGCGGTCCACGATCGCCTCGGCCGTCTCCAGGTCCATCTCGGTACGGCCGCTCAGCACCAGCGCGTACGCGAGCCGTTGCAGCAGCTCCAGCTGGGCCTCCTCGCCCAGCTCCACCTCGTCCACCGCCGCCAGGCCCCGCTCCCGGTCCCGGCGCGTCAGCAGCATCGTGAGGGCGGCGTCGTACAACTCCTTGCGGCCGGTGGGGAGATAGCCGCGGCGCTCCCGGTGCAGGGCGCAGATCAGGCCGCACATCAGGGGGTTGGTGGCGAGGCGGGCCAGGTCGCGTTTGGTGCGCAGGGAGTCGAGGAGCGGGCCCTCGAACCGCGGGGCGTCGGCCGCCGTGTGCCAGCGGTGGACGAAGACCGCCACGTCCGTGCGGCGCATGGGGGCCAGGGTCAGTTCGCGGAAGCCCGGTGCGGCGAGCCAGTCGGGGCGCACCGCGGTGGGGCGGGAGGTCAGCAGCCAGCGGTTGCCCGGGAAGGCGTGGACGAGGGAGAGCAGCCAGTCGCGGACGCGGTACCGGTCGTTGGCGGGGATCTCGTCCAGCCCGTCGACGAGGATCAGGCCGCGGCCCGCGGTGAGGACGCGTTCCGCCCAGCCCTCGGGCGCCGACAGCGGGCAGCCCACCGCCGTCAGGAAGGCCGCGGGGGCGGGAAAGGGGTCCGAGCCGCGGATCAGGGTGCGCAGCGGGAGGACGTACGGAATGTGCGCGCCCTCGCGTGCCGCCGTCACCGCCAGCCACTGGACCAGCGTCGTCTTGCCGGAGCCGGCGTCGCCGCGAACCAGGACGCGGTCGTGGGTGAGCAGGGCTTCCTCGGCGGGGAGCTGGACGGTGACCGGGGCCGCGCCGGGGCCGTCACCGGGGAGGGCGTCGTCGTCGGCGGCGGCCGTCGCCTCCAGGCTGAGATAGGCGACTTCGAGTGGCCAGCGGTCGGGGGTGTCCCGCAGGTCGATGCCGTAGATGGTGATGTGGTTGTGGCGCTCGGCGACGTAGGAGCGGTAGCGGCGCTCGAAGGCGGTGTCGCGGCCGTCGGGGCGGGGGACACGGGCGAGCAGCTCGTCGGTCTTCGCGATGAGTTCGGTCTGGACCCGGGTCTGTTCCACGAGGGTGCGGGCGACGAAGGTGGAGCGGCGGGTGAAGAACTCCAGGATCTGCAGGCAGGCCCACTCCGTCGCGGAGCCGAGGAAGTGGCCGGCGTCGGCGGACAGGCCGTCGGGCGCGGGTGCCGAGCGCGTGAGCGTCCGGGCGAGTTCGCGGTGGCCGAGCCGTACGGCCTGGACGTCGTCCATGTCCAGGTCGCCGAGGGCGAGCAGCCGGCGGGCGAGGGCGTCGGCGACGGCGATCCGCTCGTCGGCCCGGAAGGGCGGCTCACCAGGCGAGTCCACCGCCTGCCGGACCAGGTGCTCGGCGAGCCTGTGCACGTCCTTCTCGACCAGCACACGCTTCTCGCCCCGGAACGACACCAGGTCCTTCAGCCGCACCGGCCGATTCACCAGCCCCGCGCCCGGCCCGTCCGCCACGAACAGCTTCTTCAGCAGCGGGCCCATCAGGCTCGACGCCAGCTTCCCGCCCAGTACCGTCGGCTCCATCCGCCACCCCCGTGAGTCCCGTCAGCGGATGGAGCCTATCGGCGGCCTACGACAACTGGCCGTTGTAGTCCGGCAGCTTGAACGTCTTGTCGGCGTGGCCGCCCGAGAGGTCGGTGGCGCTGTTGCCGATGTTCGCGATGATGTCGTAGCCCTTGTTCTCGATGTCGACGCGCTGGGCGGTCTTGTAGGCGGCGACGTCCTTGAACAGGTCGAGGAAGCCGCGCACGTAGAGGCCGGAGACCTGGTAGCCGTCGTACTCGAGGTTGTACTCGGTCGGCAGGTAGATGATGCCGGGGCGGGCGGTGACGAAGAACAGGGAGACGCCGTGCTGCTGGGCGTACTTGGCGACGTTCAGGACCGGCTTGTTGGCCGGCTGGGGGTAGCTGAAGCCGAAGTCGGTCTCCAGCGTGGTGTTGTCGATGTCGAAGACGATCGCCTGCTTCTCGCCCGGCTTGGCGGCGGCGATGCGCTCCTTCAGGTACGGCAGGGCCTGGTCCATCACGGACTGGCAGTCCTGCTGCCAGGTGGCGTAGTCGACCGTGGTGGAGCTGCTCTCCGTCGCGGCCTGGGCCGGCGCGGCCATCCCGGCGAGCGCGGCCACGGAGACGGCGGTGACGGAGATGCGGCGGGTCCAGCTGCCTGTGGTCATCGGTGGGGGTGTCCTCTCACGTCCGGCTGTGTCAGGGGCATGGTGAGCGAGGGAAGTGGCGTGAGGGGAACGGTAGGGTTACTGGGGAGTAGGTGGCTAGGGGTGTGCAGCACGAGATCTGCGGCCGGAGAGGTCGGGGGAGAAGCCGCCGGCGTAGCGCCCGTCACATTTCGGTGGTTGTGGATCTCGGTCGCCGGTGACATAGCGCACGGGCGAAATGCCCGTTACTAGGCGGCATAGTGGACCTGCCGCGAGGGCGAACAGGGATTTTTGCCCCATGGGTCGCATGCGGGGTGATTGCCGTGAATGGCCTGCCCGGTCGGGGCGGCTGTGTCAAGAAACGGTCAATTCTGGGCATTGTTACTAACAAGCCTCGTAGGCGGCGGGGTTTGAGCGCGGCCCGGCCTCCGGGTTACCAAGGGATGCCCCGTGCGGCGGCCGCCCCAGTGGGCCGGTGCCGGAGGGGGGTCCTGTTGTCTACCCCACGAGGTTCCGATGTCCCTGCGCGCCACTGCCCGTTCCCCCCGTACGTCCTCGCTCCGCAAGCGTGCCGCCGTTCTGGCCGCCGGTGTCGGAGTCGCGGCCGTGGTGGGGTCGGGGGTCGCGTCGGCCGCCACCTCCAGTGCCGCCGCCTGGGTCCACCCGGTGAAGAAGTACACGCTCTCCGCGACCTTCAACCAGGCCGGCGGCATGTGGGCCGCCAGGCACAGCGGTCAGGACTTCGCGGTGCCGAGCGGCACCGAGGTCGTCGCGGCGCACGGCGGCACCGTCGTCAAGGCCGGCGGCAACGGCGCCGGCGACGGTCCCGCGTACGGCAACGCCATCGTCGTCAAGCACGGCAACGGCCAGTACTCGCAGTACGCGCACCTGTCCCGCATCGACGTCAGGGTCGGCCAGATCGTGAAGACCGGTCAGCACCTCGCCCGCTCCGGCAGCACCGGCAACTCCTCCGGCCCGCACCTGCACTTCGAGATCCGTACGACCCCGAACTACGGCTCCGCGGTCAACCCCGTCGCCTTCCTGCGCGCCAAGGGTGTGACCGTCTAAGAGGCGTCCGACGGCGCCTTGTCCGGGCCCTGGTCCGGGCCCTCGGCCGGGTGTGAGCCCCGGTGGGCCTGGGTCACCAGGTCCACGGCGACCTCCAGGACCGCCTCGCGCTTCTCCCGGGGGTCGCCCTCGACGTCCTGCATCACGAACATGCCGGCGTGCAGGGTGAAGAGCGCGCTGATGCAGCGGATCTGGTCGGTCAGCGCCGCGTCCGGGTCGATGATGATGTTCCGCAGGCCGCGCATCCGGTCCTTGAAGGTGTCGCCGATCCGCAGCTCCCGGACCGTCGCCTGGTTCTCCTGCATGAACCGGAACAGCGGTTCGGCGTCGGCGAGCGCCTTGTGGTACCGCCGTACGATCTCCTGCTTGGTCTCCAGGGTGTGCGGCTGGCCCTTGCCCCACTCGATCAGGTCCTCGATCGGCCGCGTCAGGTCCTCGAAGACGCTGACCAGGATCTCTTCCTTGGTCTTGAAGTGGTAGTAGAGGGCCGCCTTGGTCACGTCGAGGCGCTCGGCGATCTCCCGCAGGGAGGTCTTCTCGTAGCCCTGCTCGGCGAAGAGTTCGAGAGCCACGTCCTGGATGCGCTGGCGGGTGTTCCCGCGGCGCTGCTGCTTGGTGCCGTCCATGGTGACGCTCATCCTCTAACTCCTCGTGCTCCCGCGAAAACTTGCTTGCCGCCCGGCTAGTAAACTTACTTGACGCCCGGCTAGCAATGGGTCTAACTTCCGAGTGTACTGAACTAGCCGGGCGGCAAGTAAGTAGCTGTCGCCAGGGGGAGTGGGAGAGATGGCGGACACCCAGGCGGCCGAGACCGGCCAGGAATCACCGGGGGCACCGGCAGCGGCCGAGGTGCCGGAGAAAGAGCCGAAGAGCGTGCGGGTCGTGATGCTCGCGCTCATGGTCGCGATGATGCTCGCGATGCTCGACAACATGATCGTGGGCACGGCGATGCCGACCATCGTGGGCGAGCTGGGCGGTCTGGAGCACCTGTCGTGGGTGGTGACCGCGTACACCCTCGCGACCGCGGCGGCCACCCCGCTCTGGGGCAAGCTCGGTGACATGTACGGGCGCAAGGGCGCCTTCATGACCTCCATAGTCATCTTCCTGGTCGGCTCCGCGCTCAGCGGCATGGCCCAGGACATGGGCCAGCTGATCGGGTTCCGGGCCGTTCAGGGGCTCGGCGCCGGCGGTCTGATGGTCGGCGTCATGGCGATCATCGGTGACCTCGTGCCGCCCCGCGAGCGCGGCAAGTACCAGGGCATGATGGCCGGCGTGATGGCGCTCGCCATGATCGGCGGCCCGCTGGTCGGCGGCACCATCACCGACAACTGGGGCTGGCGCTGGGCCTTCTACATCAACCTGCCGCTCGGCGTCGTCGCGCTGGCCGCCATCAGCGCCGTACTGCACCTGCCGAAGAAGCGGAACAAGACGCGCATCGACTACCTGGGCGCCGCACTGCTGACCCTCGGCATCACCTCGATCGTGCTGGTCACCACCTGGGGCGGCTCCCAGTACGCCTGGACGTCCGCGCGGATCATGGAACTGATCGCCATCGGCGTCGTCGCCCTGATCGGCTTCGTCTTCTGGCAGACCAAGGCCGCCGAGCCGATCCTGCCGCTGCACGTCTTCCGCAGCCGCAACTTCACCCTGATGTCGATCATCGGCTTCATCGTGGGCTTCGTGATGTTCGGCGCCACGCTGTTCCTGCCGCTCTACCAGCAGTCCGTGCAGGGCGCGTCCGCGACCAACTCCGGTCTGCTGCTGCTCCCGATGCTCGGCGCGATGCTGGTGACCTCGATGGTCGCCGGGCGGGTCACCACCAACACCGGCCGCTACAAGATCTTCCCCCTCGCGGGCGGTGTGCTGCTGACCGTCGGGCTGTACCTGCTGTCCACGATGGACACGGACACCACCCGGTTCACCTCCGGTGTGTACATGGCCGTCGTCGGCCTCGGCATGGGCTGCCTGATGCAGATCACCATGCTGGTCGCGCAGAACAGCGTGGAGATGAAGGACATGGGCGTCGCGTCCTCGTCCACCACCTTGTTCCGCACGCTCGGCTCGTCCTTCGGTGTCGCCATCATGGGCGCGATCTTCAACAACCGGGTCAAGGACGTGATGGCCGAACGGGCCGGTTCGCTCGGCTCCAAGATCACCGAGCAGTCGGCGCAGCTGGACGCGAAGAGCCTGGCGAAGCTGCCGGCGGCGGCGCGCGAGGCGTACCAGCACGCGGTGTCGGCCGGTACCCACTCGGCGTTCCTGCTCGGTGCCGTGGTCGCCGTGCTGGTGCTGGTGGCGGCGGTCTTCGTGAAGGAGGTCCCGCTGAAGGGCGGGCCGCAGAAGTCGGACGAGGCGGCGCCGATGCCGGTGGTCGAGGCGGTCTGAGACCGGGTGCGGGTGGTTCTGGGGGCTGCCGCCCCCAGGCCCCCGCATCATCGGCCTTCGGCCTCGTCCTCAAACGCCGGACGGGCTGGTTTTCTAGCATTGGCCCCGTGGACAAGTTGCGCCAGCTGCGCCTCGCCAAGGACGCCATGGACCGGGACTGGGCCGACCCGGCCCTGGACCTCGACGCGGTCGCCGCGCACGCCGGGTACTCGCGGTACCACTTCCTCCGCGCCTTCAAGGAGGCGTACGGCGAGACACCCGGCCAGTACCTGACGCACCGCAGGATCGAGCGGGCGGAGGAGATGCTCCGCAGCGCGGACCTCACCGTCACCGAGATCTGCCACCTGGTCGGCTTCAGCAGCCTCGGCACCTTCTCCGCGAAGTTCAAGGCCCGTACCGGGCTCAGCCCCACCGAGTACCGCACCGAGCACGTCGG
The DNA here is from genome assembly GCF_040643955.1 of Streptomyces sp. NPDC047061. Classification (NCBI taxonomy): domain Bacteria; kingdom Bacillati; phylum Actinomycetota; class Actinomycetes; order Kitasatosporales; family Streptomycetaceae; genus Streptomyces; species Streptomyces sp. NPDC047061. Next base: position 26,614 of record NZ_JBEYVI010000005.1, on the reverse strand, counting down.
CCGCGGCGCCTCCCTGATCCCCGGCTGCTACGCCCTCCTGTGGGCCGGCGGGTTCCCGAGCAGAAGCGCAACTTCCGAGAAGCGCGGCCCGGACCCGGCTGCCTACGGTGACGGACAGGAACAGCGACCGTCCGGCGGCAGCGGCCGGACAGGCAGGAGAGCGGAGCCATGATCCAGGGTCTGGCCATCACCACCGTGTGGACCTTCGACCAGCAGCGCACCAAGGCCTTCTTCACCGAGAAGCTCGGCTTCGAGCTGCGCGACGACATCGCGATGGGCGACATGCGCTGGGTCACCGTCGGCGCCAAGGACCAGCCCGGCGTCGAGCTCGCCCTGATGCGCCTGGACGGGCCGGGCCTCGACCCCGACTCCGCGGAGGCGCTGCGCAAACTGGTCGCCAAGGGGGTCATGGGAGCCGGCGCGTTCCGCACGGACGACTGCCGCGGCGACTACGAGACCTTCCGGGCGCGGGGCGTCGAGTTCGTCCAGGAGCCCAAGGAACGGCCGTACGGCATCGAGGCGATCTTCCGCGACGACAACGGCAACTGGTACTCGCTGACCGAGCGCAGCGAAGAGCTCGACTTCTCCAAGGAGTTCTGAGCGTGCCGACGGAGACCGGGCCCGACCACACCGCCGTCCGCACCGCCCTGTGGCGGGCGCTGCACCTGCGCGCCGATCCGCCGCCGTACGTCATCGAGGACGAGGTCGGGCTCCGGCTCACCGAGCCGGACGCGGGCGGGGGTGCCGGGGGCGGCTGGTGGGCCCGGCCGGACATGGATGTCGAGGGCACCCGGCGGACCAGGGCGTCCATCGTGGCCCGGGCGCGGTTCGTGGAGGACCTGGTGCTGGCGGAGGCCGGGCGCGGGGTGGACCAGTACCTCGTCCTCGGCGCCGGGCTCGACACCTTCGCGCAGCGCCGGGCCGCCGACGCGGTGGCCGCCGGGCTACGGGTGTTCGAGGCCGACCGGGCCGGAGCCGTGGCCTGGAAGCGGCGGCGGCTGACCGAGCTGGGATACGGCGTGCCCGACTGGCTGGCGCTGGTGCCGGTGGACTTCGAGGGGGACTGGTGGGGGCAGCTGGTCGCCGCCGGGATTGATCCCGGCCGGCCGGCCGTGGTCGCGTCCGCCGGGGTCACGATGTACCTCACGGAGGATGCCATCGCCGCCACCTTCCGGCACATCGCCGCGCTCGCCCCCGGATCGACGCTGGTCACGACGTTCCTGCGGCCCATCGAGGACGTCGAGCCGGACCAGCAGGAGCAGCTGCGGGTGGCCCAGCGGGGCGCGCGGGCCTCCGGCACGCCCTTCCTGAGCTTCTACACGCCCGAGCGGATGGCGGCCCTCGCCCGCGAGGCCGGTTTCCGGGACACCCGGCACGTCCCGGCCGGGGAACTCGCCGACCGCTACTTCGCCGACCGCACCGACGGCCTGCGCCCGTCCCGCGGCGAGGAACTCCTCGTGGCCACCACCTGAGGGGTCACCTGAGGGGTCGGCTGAAGGGCCGGCCGAAGCGCTGACTGAAGGGCCTGCCGGAAGAGAGAGCTTGCCCGCCCCCGGGCAGCTGTGCCCTGCCCGGCCCCGGGCAGCTGTGCCCCGGCCGGTCGCGGGCGGCTGTTCGTCAGCGGTTTCCCGACTGGGCGGGCCCCGGCAGCATCGGATAGCTGCCCGTGGCCGTCGGCGCGTGCTCCGGGAGCCACAGCACGGCCACCGCGCCCTCCGCCGGGATGTGCTCGGGGGCGCCCGCCGGGCGGATGTTGCGGAAGGTCAGCCGGGCGCCCAGGACGCGCGCCTGGCCCGCCGCGATCGTCAGGCCCAGGCCGTGGCCCTGGCCCGCGCGGTCCTCGCTGCCGGTACGGAAGCGGCTCGGGCCCTCCGCGAGCAGCTTCTCGGGGAATCCGGGGCCGTGGTCGCGGACCCGGATGACCCGGCCCTCGACGGTCACCTCGATGGGCGGCTTGCCGTGCCGGGCCGCGTTGGCGAGCAGGTTGAACAGCACCCGCTCCAGCCGGCGCGGATCGGTGGTGACCTCCGACTCGTGCACCACCCGAACCTCGATCTCCGGGTCCTTCGCGGCCACCCGCCGGGCGACGAACTCGCCCAGCATGATGTCCTGCAGCTCGGCCCGCTCGGAGGCACTGTCGAGACGGGCCACCTCCAGCACGTCCTCGACGAGGGTGCGCATCGCCTTCGCCCGGTCCAGGACCAGCTCCGTCGGCCGGCCGGGCGGGAGGAGCTCGGCCGCGGTGAGCAGACCGGTCACCGGCGTCCGCAGCTCGTGCGCGATGTCGGCCGTCACCCGCCGCTCGGCCTCAAGGCGTTGCTGCAACGCGTCCGCCATGGCGTCCACCGCCCGCGCCAGGTCGTCGGTCTCGTCCCGTACGACCCCGCCGATCGCCTCCCGCACCCGGACGTCCGGCTCGCCCTGGGCGACCTGGTTGGCCGCGGACGCCGCCTTGCGCAGCCGCCGCGAGAGCTGTCCGCCGATCAGCACGCCGAGCGCGCTGCCGCCGAGGACGACCGCGATGGAGCCGATGACGAGGGCCTGGTCGAGGTCCTTCAGCACATTGCTGCTGCGGTTCGCGAAGGTGCTGTGCAGGGACAGCACACGCCCGTCCTTGGCCTGTACGGCCGCCCAGATGTCCGGGGCTCCGGCGCCGTGGTCGATGACGTCGGTCGCCCGGCGGCCCGCGTCGACCCGCTCGCGCAGCGCCGGCGGCAGCCGCGGGTCGTCGACCTTGACGTCCGGGAAGTTCGCCCTCCCGTACAGCTCGTAGTTGCGCTGGCCGATCTGCAGTCGCTCGTTGGCCAGCTCGCGCGCGTTGTCCAGCATCGAGACCCGGGCGGCGTTGTGCACCACCAGGCTCAGCGCGATCGCGACCAGCGCGCCGACCAGCGCGATCGCCGCGCTCAGCTTCCATCTGAGTCCGGTGCGCAGACCCGGACCCCGGTACCGGCTGGAGAACCCCCGCATGACCGCCTCGCTCAGGCCTTCAACTTGTAACCGAAACCACGGACCGTCTCGATCCGGTCCTGGCCGATCTTGGTCCGCAGCCGCTGCACATGGACGTCGACGACCCGGGTGTCCCCGCCCCAGCCGTAGTCCCAGACGCGTTCGAGCAGCTTGTCGCGGGAGAGCACGGTCCCCGGTGCCGAGGAGAACTCCAGGAGCAGCCGCATCTCGGTGGGCGTGAGCGCGACCGGCTGCCCGGCCCGGCGCACCTCCATGCCCTCGGTGTCGATCTCCAGGTCGCCGAAGACGAGCAGGCCGCCGGAGACCGGAGCCGCGTCCTCGTGCGGCTTCTCGCCGCCGCTCGCGTGCCCGAAGCGGCGCAGCACCGCCCGGATCCGGGCGACCAGTACGGCGCCGTCGAACGGCTTGGTGACGTAGTCGTCGGCGCCCGCCTCCAGGCCCAGCACCACGTCGATCGAGTCGGCGCGCGCCGACAGCATGATCACCGGGACGGTCGACTCGTCGCGGATGCGCCGGCACAGACTCACCCCGTCCAGGCCCGGGACCATCACGTCCAGCAGGGCGATGTCGGGCCGGTCGGCGCGGAAGGCGTCGAGGCCCGACAGACCGTCGGGCATGGCGGTGACCGCGAAGCCGTCCCGCTCCAGGGCGAGCTGGGTGGCCTCGCGGATGACGTCGTCGTCCTCGACGAACAGAACGTGGGTCTGGTCAGCCATCCCGGCTCTCTCGGTGGTCGGTGGGTTCTGTCGGTGGGTGCTGGGGGTCGAACGGGTTGGGCGTGCGGCGCGGGTTCAGCGGGTTCTATGGCTTCAGTCGCTTCAGTCGCTTCAGTCGCTTCAGTCGCTTCAGTTGCCGGGGGAGGGCTCCGGCGTGACGTCGTCGCCGTTGCCGGCCGCGTTGCCGTAGTCCGTGTGGTGGAAGTCCTCCTGGACGAAGCGCCCCGAGGTCCAGCCGTAGGTGATCACGTTCTCGCCGGAGGGGCTCGACACGGGGTCGCCCTTCTCGTACACCTGCTTGGTCACGCTCAGGTCGCCCCGGTCTATCTCCGCGTACACCGGGGACTCCTCGGCCTTGAAGACGTTCTTGTACGCGCCGCTCTCGCTGCGGTACACGTACGCCCCGATCCCGACCGCGTCCCCGCAGGTCAGCACGTTGACGACGATGTCCTCGACCGAGCCGCCGGTCAGGTCGCCGTACGTCACGTCGACGGGGTACTCGTCGCCCGAGCACGGCTTCAGGTCCCGCTTCACCGTGGCCGAGACCACCGGGTCGGCCTTCACCAGGGCGACCGCGTCGACCTTCTCGTAGGTCTGCGACGGGTTGGGCGAGGGGGCCTTGGCGGCCGGGGCGGGCGCGACCGAGTCCTCGTGCGCCGGGCCCTCGTCACGGGCTCCGGTACCGCCGGTGCCGCAGGCCGCGGCGAAAAGGGCGAGGGCGGCGAGCACGGCCGTCGCCGTGATCGCCGCCTGTGCACTCGCCGGGCCCCTGCTGGGCCCCGTGCCGGTCAGGCCGCGCAACGCTCCCGCTCCTCACGCTCCAGCGCGCGTGCGTCGAGGTCGCGTGACTCCAGCTCCTCGCGGAGCCGGGCGAGCGCCCGGTGCAGCGTGCTCTTGACCGTTCCGGCCGACATGCCGAGGGCGGCGGCCGTCTCCTCCGTGGACATCTGCTCCCAGTGTCGCAGCACCACGACACTGCGCTGCTTCGGAGCCAGCACCTTCATGATGTCCATGAGCAGAGCGCGGTCCGCGTGCTGCTCGGTGGAGTCCTCCACGCAGGCGTCGGGCAGCTGCTCGGTCGGGACCTCCTCCAGCTTCCGGGCCCGCCACCACTCGGTCCGCGTGTTGATCATGACCCGGCGCAGATAGGCGTCGGCGAGCTTCTTGTCCTCGATGGTCTCCCACCGGCCGTACGTCCGTACCAGCGCGGTCTGCAGCAGGTCCTGGGCGTCCGTCGGGTCCGGGACCAGCCGGCGGGCGCTGCGCAGCAGCGCGTCCTGCCGAGTGCGGACGTACTCCTCGAATTCGAGCACCTCGCCCTGCGCCATGATCAACCGCCTCCCGATCCCCGTTTTCCCCGGCCCTGTGCCTGAGTTCCCGCCGTCCCGCGGTCCTGGCGGGCACAGAAACGAAGCTACGGACCCGTTGTCACGGGCCTGTGCGGAGCAGCCTGCGGGTAGCAATCGGCTGTCCGTCGGTTGTGTAACGGAAGTAGGTGCGGGGTAAGCGGGTGCGGGTTTATGCCCGGCTATGCGGTGATTTGGGATGCGGATGGGGCCGTAACAGAGCCACTTCCGCTGTGATGTGGCTGTACGTCAGCCCAGCGGAAGCCGGTACAGGCCGCCCGCGAGCGGCTCCACCAGCCCGTCCGAGACCAGCCCGTCCAGCGCGCGGGCCCGCTGCACCGGCTCGTGCCACACCCGGTCGAGCGCCGTCTGCGGTACGGGGGTGTGCGCCTCGCGCAGCACGGCGAGCAGCTTGCCGCGCACCTGGCGGTCGGTGCCGGCGTACGTCTGCCCGCGCCGGGGCGGCCCCTCGTGCTCCGGCTTGCCGGCCAGCCGCCAGGCGCACTCCCCGGCGATCGGGCACCGCGGGCACGTCTCGTTCTTCGCCGTGCACACCAGCGCGCCCAGCTCCATCGAGGCGGCGGCCCAGCGGGCGGCGGTCTTCTCGTCCTCGGGCAGCAGCTCGCGGGCGAGCCTGCGCTCGGCGGCGGTGGTGGCGTTCGGCGGGTACTGCACGCCGGTGACCGCCCGTGCGAACACCCGCCGCACGTTGGTGTCGAGCACGGCGTGTCGCTGCCCGTAGGCGAAGGAGGCGACGGCCGCGGCCGTGTACTCGCCGATGCCCGGCAGCGCGAGCAGCTGCGCGTGATCCGTCGGTACGTCGCCGCCGTGCCGTTCCGTTATGGCGACGGCGGCGCCGTGCAGCCGCAGGGCGCGGCGCGGGTACCCGAGCCGCCCCCAGGCCCGCACGGCCTCCCCGGGCGCCTCCTCGGCGAGGTCGGCGGGGCGCGGCCAGCGGGCCAGCCACTGCTCGTACACGGGCTGCACCCGGCTCACCGGGGTCTGCTGCAGCATGAACTCGCTGACCATCACCCCCCACGGACCCGCCTCCGGGCGGCGCCAGGGGAGGTCGCGGGCGTGGGCGTCGAACCAGGCGATCACGGGGGTGTGCAGCTTCTCAGTCATGGCCCTTCCGATCCTGCCACGTCCGGCGACGGCAGGGGCGGACGTGGTCCGCGGCGGGGTCGGGGGTTGACGTGACGAAGGCGCGCCGAAGAGGGGCTGTGCCGACGGGAGTTGCCGAAATGATGATCCGGAAAAGTTGAGGTTTGGGCGGCGGGTGGGGCGAGGAAGTGCACGGATCTCTCGTACAGTTTGGGCCGTGGGATCTCTGCGCAATCCGGTCGGGCCGCTTCCCTCCTCCATTTACTGGCGACGGAGGGTCTTCATGCTGTCGGCGCTCGCCGTCCTCGCGCTGCTGATCGCGTGGATCGTGACGTCGAACGGCGGGGGCGGCAAGAAGAACGCCGGCGGGTCGGACGGCAAGAATCCCGTGTCCACCATCACGCCGGGGCCGTCCGGCAGCGGGCCGGCGATCAGCCAGGCACCGGGCGGACGGGACGAGTCGAGCGGGAGCGGTTCCGGCTCCGGCGGCGGGAGTTCGGCCGGGACGGGCGGTGCCTCATCGCCCGGTTCCGCGGGTTCGTCGGGTTCCTCGGACTCTTCGGGCTCTTCGGGCTCGTCGGGTTCCTCGTCCGGCTCGGGTGACGACGTCACGTCGGGTTCCGGCGGTACGGTCGCCTCGCTGCCGGGGTCTTCCGCGCTTCCCAACTGCACCGCCGGTTCCGTGGCGTTGAGCCTGAAGAGCCTGCACAACTCGTACTCGCCGGAGCAGACGCCGACCTTCGAACTCACCGCGCGGAACACGTCGTCCAGCGACTGCAAGATCGACCTCGGGCCGAAGAGCGCGGTGCTGACCATCACGCAGGCCAGCGCGGACGACAGCTACTGGTCGTCGGCGGACTGCCCGAAGGCGGCGGCGAGCCGGTGGTACCGGGTGCCGGCCGGCAGCAGCATCACGTACACCCTGAAGTGGGACCGCAAGCCGAGCGCCGCCCAGTGCGCGACGCCTCCGGCGGGGTCGGCCGGGACGGGCACGTACCTGCTGGAGGCGGCGGCCCCGGGGTACGCCAAGGCGCAGGCGTCCTTCGTACTGACGGCGGACTAGCGCGCGGCGGGCTGGGGCGGGGGTCGGGACGCTTACCGGCGCTTGCCGGGTGCCTCCCCCAGCCTTCGGCCGGGGGGACCCCCAGCGCCCACCCGTGCCGCCCTGCGGCACGCCTGCCCGCAGCTATGTCTTTGTCTTTCAGGGGCGCGGGGAACTGCGCGACCAGCCCCCACCCGCCCGCAGCCGCCTGACAACGCAACGGCCCGAGCTAATCGGCGAAATCAGACATACCGTTCAAGAATCGAGGACTCCGCCAGCCTCGACAGACCCTCCCGGACGCTGCGGGCGCGAGCCTCTCCCACCCCGTCCACGGTCTGCAGGTCGTCGACGCTCGCAGCGAGCAGCTTCTGCAGGCCCCCGAAGTGCTCCACCAGCCGGTCGATGATCGCCCCCGGCAGCCGCGGCACCTTCGCCAGCAGCCGGAACCCGCGCGGCGACACCGCGGAGTCCAGCGTCTCCGGCGACCCCGTGTACCCCAACGCCCGCGCCACCGTCGGCAGTTCCAGCAGCTCCGCATGGCTCAGGGCATCCAGCTCGGAGAGCGCCTCGTCGACCGTGCGAGAGCGCTTGGCCGTGGGCTCGGGGACGTAGTCCCGGACCACCAGCTCCCGCTCGGGCTCGACCCCGGCGATCAGTTCGTCCAGCTGGAGGGCGAGCAGCCGCCCGTCGGTGCCCAGTTCGACCACGTACTCGGCGATCTCCGTGGCGATCCGGCGGACCATCTCAAGACGCTGGGCGACGGCGGACACGTCCCGGACCGTCACCAGGTCCTCGATCTCCAGCGCCGACAACGTTCCCGCGACCTCGTCCAGGCGCAGCTTGTACCGCTCCAGCGTCGCCAGCGCCTGGTTGGCGCGGGAGAGGATCGCCGCCGAGTCCTCCAGGACGCGGCGCTGACCGTCGACGTACAGCGCGACCAGCCGCATCGACTGGGAGACCGAGACCACCGGGAAGCCGACCTGCTTGGAGACGCGGTCCGCCGTGCGGTGCCGGGTGCCCGTCTCCTCCGTGGGGATCGTCGCGTCGGGCACGAACTGCACGCCCGCCCGGAGGATCTTCGACAGGTCGGAGGAGATCACGATGCCGCCGTCGAGCTTGCACAGCTCCCGCAGCCGGGTCGCCGTGAACTCGACATCCAGCACGAAACCGCCCGTGCACATCGCCTCGACCGTCCGATCGAAGCCGAGGACGATGAGCCCGCCGGTGTTGCCGCGGAGGACCCGCTCCAGGCCGTCGCGCATGGACGTGCCCGGCGCCACGGCGCTCAGCGAGGCGCGCATCAGGCCATCGGTACCGGCACTCCCACCGGACTTTCCGGGAGCTCCTGCCCGGTCGTTGGCTGCCACTGCACTCCTCCGGTCGCAGGTTCTGAGGCGCTGCCGTCCCCGCACTCGGTTCGTACGGACGGGCGAGACCAGGGCAAAGTCTACCGGCGCTCCTCCGCCTCCCGTGGGGCCTCTCGCCGACGGGAGCGCGGCAGCACCCGCAGGGCGTCCCCTATGTCGGCGACTTCCAGGACCTTCATGCCCGGCGGGATCTTGCCGGGATCGCCCGGCACGAGGGCGTGCGTGAAGCCGAGCCGGTGCGCCTCCGTGAGCCTGCGCTGGACCCCGGTGACCCGTCTGACCTCGCCCGCGAGGCCGACCTCGCCGATGGCGACCAGGTTCTTCGGGAGCGGGGTGTCGCTGGCCGCGGAGGCCAGGGCGAGGGCGATGGCCAGGTCGGCCGCGGGCTCGGAGAGCTTCACCCCGCCGACGGTCGCCGAATAGATGTCCCGCTTGCCGAGCGCGCTGATCCGCCCGCGCTGCTCCAGCACCGCCAGCATCATGGACACCCGGGAGGTCTCCAGGCCGGAGGTGGTCCGGCGCGGGGAGGGGATCTGCGAGTCCACCGTCAGCGCCTGGACCTCGGCGACCAGCGGGCGGCGGCCCTCCAGGGTGACGGTGAGGCAGGTGCCCGGGACCGGTTCGGCGCGGCGGGTCAGGAAGAGGCCGCTCGGGTCGGCGAGGCCCGTGATGCCCTCGTCGTGCAGTTCGAAGCAGCCGACCTCGTCCGTGGCGCCGTAGCGGTTCTTGACGCCCCGGACCAGGCGGAGGCGGGCGTGCCGGTCGCCCTCGAAGTGCAGGACGACGTCGACCAGGTGTTCGAGGAGTCGCGGTCCCGCGATCGCGCCGTCCTTGGTGACATGGCCCACGAGGAGGGTGGACATGCCTCGCTCCTTCGATGCGCGGATGAGCGCCCCGGCCACCTCCCGCACCTGGGCCATGCCGCCCGGGGCGCCGTCGATCTCGGGGGAGGCGACCGTCTGCACCGAGTCCAGGATCAGCAGCGACGGCTTCACCGCGTCCAAGTGGCCGAGGACGGCGGCCAGATCGGTCTCGGCGGCGAGGTAGAGGTGGTCGTCGATGGCGCCGATGCGGTCGGCGCGCAGCCGGACCTGGCTCGCCGACTCCTCGCCGGTGACGTAGAGCGTGCGGTGCTCGTCGCTGGCCGACTTGGCCGCCACGTCGAGCAGCAGGGTGGACTTGCCGACGCCGGGCTCGCCGGCGAGCAGCACCACCGCGCCGGGGACCAGTCCGCCGCCGAGGACCCGGTCCAGCTCCGGGACGCCGGTGGTGCGGGCGGTGGCCTGACGGCCGTCGACCTGGCCGATCGGCACCGCGGAGGTGGTGACCCGGCCGGGCGCCGTCGTACGGACCGCGGGCGCGCCGTACTCCTCGATGGTCCCCCACGCCTGGCACTCGGCGCACCGGCCGAGCCACTTGGCCGTCTGCCAGCCGCACTCGGTGCAGCGGTAGGACGGACGGTCCTTCGAGGTCTTGGTACGGGCAGCCATGCGGAAACCGTAGCCCCCGCCACTGACAGTGGGTCCGCGGTGGCCCGAGTGACAGGTGTGGGTGGACCGGTCGCGGCCACCCCAGGACGGGTCCGAGCCACGGAAGAACAGGTTCCTGTCCCCTTATGAGTAATCGTTTCACCCGTACGGATTAAAAGTGCTCAAGCCGCAAGAAGGGGCCATACGGCGCCGCCTACGGTCGCACGGGTGATGAGCATCAGTCCGGAGACCTCGCCCCGCATGACCGGCGCACACCGGGCGCACCGGGAGGCGCGCACGGCGCGTGATCGCACGGCGGCGCGTGCGCTGGCGCAGCGGCCGTCGGCGCGCTACGAGCCGTACCTGGACGGGCTGTTCACCTACTGCCTCTCGGTGCTGTGCGACCACGACGCGGCCACCACCGCGCTCGGGGACGTCCTCGCCCTCGCCGAGCGGCGTGGCCAGCGCGTCCCGGAGGCCGCCGGGGACCGCAGGGCCTGGCTGTACGCGCTGGCCCGCTGGGCCTGTCTGCGCGGGCTCGCCCAGGCCAAGCAGAAACGTCAGGCCACCCACGCGGCGGGCCGGCACAGCGCCCCCGACCCCGTGGTCCCCGCCGACACCCAGGAGCAGCGGCGCGGCGAACTCGCCCTGCTCGCCTGGCCGGAGGCCGCCGGCACCACCCCCGAGCAGCGCGAGGCCCTCGAACTCGCGGTACGCCACCACCTCGCCGCCCACGAGGTCGCCGCCGTCCTCGGCATGGACCTGGCCCGCGCCCGGGAACTGCTCGCCTCCGCCGCCTGCGAGGTGGAACGCACCCGCGCGGCCCTCGCCGTCGTCGAGACCGGCGGCTGCCCGAGCGTGTCCCACCTCACCGGCGACAGCCAGCTGGTCCTCAGCAGCGCCCTGCGCCGGGAACTGGTCCGGCACGTCGACGACTGCCCGCGCTGCCGCCGTACCGCCGAACGCGCGGCCCCCGGCCGGTGGCCCGGTGCGATGACCACGCCCGCCGAGCTGCCCGTCCTGGAGGCGCCCCGCGCGGCCCTGCACATGGCCATGGCACACCAGCCACGCGCGCGTGGCGCCGCCGCCCCGCGCTTCGACCGGCGCGGTTTCCCGATGGACCCCAAGGACCACGCGGCCCGCCGCGACCGGATCCGCGCGCGTGCCGTCACGACGACCGTCGTCGCCACGGTGGTGGCCGCGCCGGTGCTGGCCCTGTGGGCCGCGTACCGGGGGTCGCCGGCGGGGGAGAGCCACGAGGGGCCGTCCGCGACCGCGCGCGAGTCCGCCGGCCCCGACGCGCTCGACGGCGACAAGGGCGGGGGCTACGAGAACGCCGGCAACGCCGGCACCAGACCCGGGCCGCGGATCGGCAAGGACGGCAAGGCCGACGTGTCGGTGGAGGTGATCGGCGTCACCGGGGCCGACCGGACGAAGGTCGGTGCGGGGCACCTCGCGGTGACGGCCGAGAACGACGGCGACACCACGCTGATCACGCTCGCGGCGTCCGGGGACGCGGCGGTGCGGTGGTCGGTGTCCACCTCGGCGGGCTGGCTGTACTTCTCCCGGCCGTCGGGGACGCTCCGGCCGGGCGAGTCGATCACGATCAAGGTGTACGTCGACCAGCTGCGGGAGCCGTCCGGGTACTGGAGCGCACGGGTGGCGGTGGCGCCGGCGGGGGCGGTGGTGTCGATCGACGGGTACGGGACGGCTCCGCCGACGCGCCGAGGGCCGACGCCGCCCCCTGCGGGGAGGCCGACGCCGACGGCATCCGGCCCGACCCCGACCCAGCCGACCCCACCGGCCACCGATCCGCCGACCTCGGCTTCGCCCACACCCACACCGACACCCACGGACTCGGACCCTGCGACCCCGACGGCGCCGGCATCGCCGACGGACCCCGACAGCGAGAGCCCACCACCGACTGCGTGAGCGCCGAGAGCCCACCACCGACTGCGTGAGCGCCGAGAGCCCACCACCGACTGAGTGAGTGCCGGGGGCCCACGACCGACTGCGTGAGCGCCGAGAGCCCACCACCGACTGAGTGAGTGCCGGGGGCCCACGACCGACTCCGCGGGCACCGTCACCGGCCGCGCTCTTTCCGCCGGTCCGTTCCTCTGGCGGTCGGTTCCTCTGGCGGTCGGTTTCCTCTGCCGGTGTCCTTCTTCCGCCGGTCTCTTCTTTCCGCCGCGACGGTGCTTCGCCACGACGGTGGAGTTCGGCGGTGCCGGGCTGGGCGCGCCACTCGCCGTTGCGGGTGCGGTGCGCCGGTGGGTGCGGCGCCGTCGTGGCTGGTCGCGCAGTTCCCCGCGCCCCTTACGGGGCGCTCTCGTGGGCGTCAGTCGGCAGGGTCCGCCGGGTGCGGGGCCAGTACGGGGAGCTGGGAGGCGAGGCGGGTCTCGCAGAGTTCTGTGAGGCGGTCGTAGCCGGCCTTGCCCATCAGTTCGGTCAGTTCCGCGCGGTAGGAGACGTAGACCGGGTCGCCCGCGCCGTGGGCCGAGGTCGCCGAGGTGCACCACCAGTGCAGGTCGTGGCCGCCCGGGCCCCAGCCCCTGCGGTCGTACTCGCCGATCGAGATCTGCAGGACGCGCGTGTCGTCGGGCCGGTCGATCCAGTCGTACGTGCGGCGGATCGGGAGCTGCCAGCAGACGTCCGGCTTGGTCTCCAGCGGCTCGCGGCCCTCCCGCAGCGCCAGGATGTGCAGCGAGCAGCCGGCGCCGGCGGCGAAACCGGGGCGGTTCTGGAAGATGCAGGAGCCGTTGTACGGGCGGGTCTGGCGGGAGCCCTCGTCGTCCTCCGAGACCCAGCCGTGCTCGGTGCCCTCGGCATGGTTCTGCCAGACGTCCGGGGTGAGCCGCGCCACATGATCGGCGACCCGCTTCTCGTCGTCCTCGTCCGAGAAGTGCGCGCCCAGCGTGCAGCAGCCGTCCTCCGCGCGGCCCGCCTGGATGCCCTGGCAGCCGCTGCCGAAGATGCAGTTCCAGCGGGAGGTCAGCCAGGTCAGATCGCAGCGGAACACCTGCTCGTCGTCCGCCGGGTCAGGGAATTCCACCCAGGCGCGCGCGAAGTCGAGGCCCTTCTCGTCCGCGGCGAGGGCCTTCTTCGACAGCATCGGCGTCTTCGCGGCCTTCGCCGCCTTCGCCTGCTTCACCTGCGAAGAACCATCGGCTGATTTGGCACCCTTGTGGTCCTTCGTCTTTTTCGTCTTTGGCACCCGTCCAGGGTAAGTCGCCGAGAGCGACTCCGGGGACTGCTCAGGGCCCGCGGTCAGCAGTGTTCCGTACAGTTCCGTACATGAGACTCGGTGTCCTCGACGTGGGATCTAACACGGTGCATCTGCTGGTGGTGGATGCGCACCCCGGCGCGCGCCCGCTTCCGGCGCACTCGCACAAGGCGGAGTTGCGCCTTGCCCAACTCCTCGACGGCAACGGGGCGATCGGCCCCGACGGGGTCGAGAAACTGGTCGGTGTCGTCAAGGACGCCCTCCAGGCCGCGGAGGACAAGGGCGTCGAGGACCTGCTGCCGTTCGCCACCTCCGCCGTGCGCGAGGCCAGCAACGCCGACGACGTCCTCGCGCGCGTGAAGGCCGAGACCGGTGTCGAGCTCCAGGTCCTCAGCGGCGCCGAGGAGGCCCGGCTGACCTTCCTCGCGGTCCGCCGCTGGTTCGGCTGGTCCGCCGGAAAGCTGCTGGTCCTGGACATCGGCGGCGGCTCCCTGGAGATCGCGTACGGCATCGACGAGGAGCCCGACGCGACCGTCTCGCTCCCGCTCGGCGCCGGCCGGCTCACCGCGGGCTGGCTCCCCGGCGACCCGCCCTCCTCCGACGACATACGGGCGCTGCGCCGCCATGTGCGCGCCGAGATCGCCCGTACGGTCGGCGAGTTCAGCCGCTTCGGCGCCCCCGACCACGTGGTCGCCACCTCCAAGACCTTCAAGCAGCTGGCCCGCATCGCCGGCGCGGCCCGCTCCGCCGACGGCCTCTACGTCCAGCGCGAGCTCAAGCGTGGCTACCTGGAGACCTGGGTCCCGAGGCTGGGGGCCATGACCACGGCCCAGCGCTCCGCACTCCCGGGGGTGTCGGAGGGACGGTCGGGCCAGCTGGTGGCGGGTGCGCTGGTGGCGGAGGCGGCGATGGACCTCTTCGAGGTGGAGAACCTGGAGGTGTGTCCGTGGGCGCTCAGGGAGGGGGTCATCCTCCGGCGCCTTGATCACATGGGATCGGCCTGAGCGCCCGGTCGCCGGCGCGACCCTGGTCACACCGGCGAGCAGGCGCCCCCTGCCCACTCACCCCCACCCCGTAACCTGTCCCTCGTGGCAAACCCAAGGGACGTCGTCCGCATCCCGGATGCGAAGGTCGCGCTCTCCACGGCCTCCGTCTACCCGGAGTCGACGGCGACGGCCTTCGAGATCGCCGCGCGCCTCGGCTACGACGGCGTCGAGGTCATGGTGTGGACCGACCCGGTCAGCCAGGACATCGAGGCCCTGCGCCGGCTGAGCGACTACCACCGCGTCCCGATCCTCGCCGTTCACGCCCCCTGTCTGCTGATCACCCAGCGGGTCTGGTCCACCGACCCCTGGGTGAAGCTCCAGCGGGCCCGGGCCGCCGCCGAGAAGCTGGGCGCGAGCACGGTCGTCGTGCACCCCCCGTTCCGATGGCAGCGCCAGTACGCCCGCGACTTCGTCGAGGGGATCTGGCGCATGGCGAACGAGACGGACGTGCGGTTCGCGGTGGAGAACATGTATCCGTGGCGCTACCGGGACCGCGAGATGCTCGCCTACGCCCCGGACTGGGACGTCACCAAGGACGACTACCGGCACTTCACGATCGACCTCAGCCATGCCTCGACGTCCCGCGTCGACGCGCTCGCCATGCTCGACCGCATGGGCGGCCGGCTCGGCCATGTCCACCTCGCCGACGGCCGCGGCTCCGCCAAGGACGAGCACCTGGTGCCCGGCCGCGGCACCCAGCCCTGCGCCGAGCTGCTGGAGCGGCTCGCGGTCACCGGCTTCGACGGGCATGTCGTCATCGAGGTCAACACCCGGCGCGCGATGTCCGGCGCGGAGCGCGAGGCCGACCTCGCGGAGGCCCTGGCCTTCACCCGGCTGCATCTGGCCTCGGCGGTGAAGGTGCCCCGCCGATGACCGGGACCGAGAACGGCGGTACCGGTGTCCGCCGCCGCGGCCGCCCGCCGCGCACCGAGTCGGCCGACACCCGGGACCGCATCCTCGTCACCGCCCGCGAGGAGTTCTCCGAACACGGCTACGAGAAGACGTCCGTACGCGCCATCGCCAAGGCCGCCGGGGTCGACTCCGCCCTGGTCCACCACTACTTCGGCACCAAGGAACAGATCTTCGAGGCCGCCATCTCGGTCGCCTTCGCCCCCGCGCTCAACGCGCCCGTCGCGATCGCCGACGGCCCGCTGGAGGGCGTCGGCGAGCGGCTGACCCGGTTCATCTTCGGCATCTGGGAGAACCCCACCAGCCGTACGCCCCTCCTCGCGATCGTCCGCTCGGCCGTCAACAACGAAACGGCCGCCGCTGTCTTCCGCCGTCTGATCGCCTCGCAGCTGCTGAGCCGTATCGCGAAGCAGCTGGACCTCCCCGACGCGGAACTACGCGCCGAACTGGCGGCTGCCCAGCTGGTGGGGTGCGCGATGCTCCGCTACGTGATCAAGGTGGAGCCGCTGGCGTCCGCGGACCTGGAGCAGATCGTGGTCAGGGTCGCCCCGGTGGTGCAGGGGCATCTGACCGGGCCGTGAGCCCGGGCCGTGCGGGGCATCCGGCCGGGTCGTGAACCCGGCCGTGCGAGACGCGCGTCCCGCATTCCGGACACCTCGTCCCGAGGCCTGAACAACGGGCGTACGCTCGTTAGCAGCCCTATCTGTCTGAAGGAGCGAGCGACGATGCCCGAGCTGAGGTCCCGCACAGTCACCCACGGTCGCAACATGGCGGGCGCCCGCGCCCTTATGCGCGCCTCCGGTGTACCCGGTGCGGACATCGGCCGCAAGCCGATCATCGCCGTCGCGAACTCCTTCACGGAGTTCGTGCCGGGCCACACCCACCTCCAGCCGGTCGGCCGGATCGTCTCCGAGGCGATCAAGGAGGCGGGCGGCATCCCGCGCGAGTTCAACACGATCGCCGTCGACGACGGCATCGCGATGGGCCACGGCGGCATGCTGTACTCCCTGCCCTCCCGCGACCTGATCGCGGACAGCGTGGAATACATGGTCGAGGCACACTGCGCCGACGCCCTGGTCTGCATCTCCAACTGCGACAAGATCACCCCGGGCATGCTCATGGCCGCCCTGCGCCTGAACATCCCGACGGTCTTCGTCTCCGGCGGTCCCATGGAGGCCGGCCGCGCCACCCTGGTCGACGGCACGGTCCGCACCCTCGACCTGATCGACGCGATGGTCGACGCGGCGAACGAGAACGTCTCGGACGAGGACGTCCTCCGGATCGAGGAGAACGCCTGTCCGACCTGCGGCTCCTGCTCCGGCATGTTCACCGCCAACTCGATGAACTGCCTGACGGAGGCGATCGGCCTCTCCCTCCCCGGCAACGGCTCGGTCCTGGCCACCCACACCGCCCGCAAGCAGCTGTACGTCGACGCGGCCCGCACGGTCATGGACCTCACCCGCCGCTACTACGAGCAGGACGACGAGACGGTCCTGCCGCTCAACATCGCGACCTTCGCCGCCTTCGAGAACGCGATGGCCCTCGACATCGCGATGGGCGGCTCCACCAACACGATCCTGCACCTGCTGGCGGCGGCCCAGGAGGCGGGCGTCACCTTCGGCCTCCCGGAGATCGACGCGGTCTCCCGCCGGGTCCCCTGCCTCGCCAAGGTCGCCCCGAACGTCGCGAAGACCCGCACCTACTACATGGAGGACGTGCACCGCGCCGGCGGCATCCCCGCCCTCCTCGGCGAGCTGCACCGCGGCGGCCTGCTCAACGAGGACGTCCACTCCGTCCACAGCCCCTCCCTCGCGGACTGGCTGAAGACGTGGGACGTGCGCGGCGGCTCCCCGTCCCCCGAAGCCGTCGAGCTGTGGCACGCGGGCCCCGGCTGTGTCCGCTCCGCCGAGGCCTTCTCCCAGTCCGAGCGCTGGGAGGCGCTGGACGAGGACGCGGCCGAGGGCTGCATCCGCAGCGTCGAGCACGCGTACTCCAAGGACGGCGGCCTCGCGGTCCTCAAGGGCAACCTCGCCGTCGACGGCTGCGTGGTGAAGACGGCCGGCGTCGACGAGTCCATCTGGACCTTCGAGGGCCCCGCGGTCGTCTGCGAGTCCCAGGAGGAGGCCGTCGAGAAGATCCTCAACAAGCAGGTCACGGACGGCGACGTCGTCGTGATCCGCTACGAGGGTCCCAAGGGCGGCCCCGGCATGCAGGAGATGCTCTACCCGACGTCCTTCCTCAAGGGCCGCGGCCTCGGCAAGAGCTGCGCCCTGATCACCGACGGCCGCTTCTCCGGCGGCACCTCGGGCCTCTCCATCGGCCACGCCTCCCCCGAGGCGGCCTCCGGCGGCACCATCGCCCTCGTCGAGAACGGCGACCGCATCCGCATCGACATCCCGAACCGCACGATCGAGCTCCTCGTCGACGAGGCCGAACTGTCCCGCCGCGAGCAGGCCCTGAACGGCGTGTACGCCCCGAAGAACCGCGACCGCAAGGTCTCCGCTGCTCTGCGCGCCTACGCCGCGATGGCCACCAGCGCCGACAAGGGCGCGGTGCGCGACGTGTCGAAACTGGGCTGACCCGCCGAAGCCACCGAAGGGGCCGCCTCCCGCACAAGGGGGGCGGCCCCTTCGCCGTCACCAGCCGGCAGGATCCTCCGGGTCCACGGCGAAGACGGTGCCGTCGGGGGCGGCGGCGTAGAGGTGGCCGCCGATGATCAGCGGAGTCGGCAGGGCCGCGGTGATCTGGCCCGAGTTCGCGCCGAGGCGCGCCGGGGTCTGGCCCGTGAGCGTTCCCTTGCGGGCGTCGACGGCGAGCAGGCGTCCATCGGGCGCCGTGAAGAACACGTGCCGGTCGTCGGCCACGGGCGCCGAGCCCCGGGTCACCGATGTCTGGAGCGCCCAGAGCCGCTTGCCGCTCCCGAAGTCGACGGCCTCCAGCGAGCCGCCGGCGGCCAGCAGATAGACGACATCGCCGCGCACGCCGGCACCCGGAGCCACCCGGGGAACGGGCAGCGCCACCCGGCTGGTCGCCTTCGCGTCCGGCGCGTAGCGCACCACCGCGTCCGTCTCCCCGGAGGACGTGTTCACGGAGAGCAGGAACAGGGACCCGCCCGAACTACCGACCGGCCGCAGGTCCCCCGCCAGCCGGGCTTCCCAGCGCTTGGCACCCGTGGCCGGATCCAGCGCGGTGACCAGGGTGTCCGTCCCGTCGGCGGTGGTGCTGGTCACGTACGCCAACGGATCTCCGGTGAACGAGCTCAGGGACGGCGTGCCGCTGCCGGAGAAGGGCAGGGTCCACTTGGTGTGGCCGGACCTGCTGTCCACCCCCGTGATCACCGTGTCGGCCCCGACGAGCAGCACCGTACTGCCGGTGATCTCCGTCCCACGGTGTGCGGGCATGGTCTGCTTCCAACGTGACGTACCCGAGGCGGGGTCGAGCGCCTCGATCTGCCGGCCACCGTCCGTCCGCAGCAGCAGGAGCCCGCCGGACAGGAACGGTGAGCCGCTCGTACGTTCGTCCGCGACCTTGTGCCGCCACAGCAGACGGCCGTCCGCCGGATCGAGGGCGAAGGCCAGTCCGGACCGGAAGCACAGCAACTTTCCCGCACCGGCGACGCATTGAGGCATCCCCGAACCGCCCTTGGCGACTGCCTCCGCCTGCCATACCTCGAACGCGGTCGCGGAGCTGTGCACCGTACCGCCCACCGGGGCGGGATCACTGCCCCCGAGCCACAGCGCGGAGGCGAACACACCACCCAGGACCAGCACACCCGCCCCAGCACCGACGACCATGCGCCGACGCGGCGCCTTCCGAGCCTTCCGCGCCGTTCGCTCCGGTACGGCGGGAGCCGGCTCCTCCGGCGGGTCGTCGTCGGCACCACTCTCGTCGTCGACCCTGACTCGCTGTGCCGGTATGAACGCCTGCGTGTCGTACGACGCCGACAACGACCGCAGCTCCCGCATCAGTTCGTCGGGCGTGGGCCTGTCCTCGGGCTCCTTGGCGAGGCAGCGCAGCACCAGCGGAGCGAGCTCCTCCGGCATGCCGGTGAGGTCGGGCTCGTCATGGACGACCTGGTAGGCGACGACGTAGGGACTGTCCGAGTCGAACGGCCCCCGCCCGGTCGCCGCGTGCACCAGCACCGACCCGAGCGCGAAGATGTCGGCGGCGGGCCCCACTTCACGCGGCCGCCGGAACTGCTCGGGCGCCATGAACGGCGGCGTACCGATCAACTTTCCGGTCTCGGTCCGCAGTTCGCTGTCTTTCGGCCGGGAAATACCGAAGTCGATGACCTTGGGACCGTCCTCGGCGAGCAGTACGTTGCTCGGCTTGAGATCCCGATGCACCACGCCGACCCTGTGAATGTCGCGCAGCGCCTCCGCCAGCCCGGCCATCAGCCGGCGCAACTGGGCAGAGGGCATCGGCCCGTTCCGCTTCACATGCTCGGAGAGGGTCGGGCCGGGGATGAACAGGGTGGCCATCCAGGGCCGGGCGGCCTCGGGATCGGCGTCCACGACGGGCGCGGTGAAGGCGCCGCTGACCTTGCGGGCGGCGGCCACCTCCTGCCGGAAACGGCCCCTGAACTCACGGTCCTTGGCGTACTCCGCGTGCACCACCTTCACCGCGAGCTTCAGCCCCGAGGTGCTGCGGGCCAGGTGCACCACGCCCATGCCACCGGAGCCGAGGCAGGACTCCAGGCGGTAGTGCCCGGCGTACTCTGGAAGTTCCGCTTCCGCGCCCGCTCCGGTGTTGCGCTGTGGCGTCAAGGGACCACCCCCGTGCTGTTTCCGCGGAGCGCGACGCACGGAGCCTAGTCGATGACTCGTACGAGACAGAGGCGGCTTGCTAGCTTCGGCGTGCGAGTTACGCACATGTGTTTCGTGGCTCGAATGCGGGGAATCAACGGGACTCCATGGCACTCATGGGTCCAGTGGGGGGAGCAGTACATGTCTGTCGATCAAGCGAAGGAAGCCGGGAGCGGCGGCGAGGAAGAGGCCGTCACCACGCTGGCGGCATCCGTGAAGACGTACGCGGTCGCCCCGGGCGTCCGCCTCAACGTCCGCAGCGGCCCGGGCACCAGCTACGACATCACGCGGACCCTCGCCGAGGGCACCCGCGTCCCGATCTTCTGCCAGACGCCCGGCACGACGGTGTCCGGCTACTACGGCACGTCCAAGATCTGGGACAACATCGACAACGGCGAATACGTCTCGGACGCCTACGTCAACACGGGCAGCGACGGTTACGTGGCCGACCGCTGCGCCTGACGAGACCGGTCCGACCCGACCCGGAGCCCGCGGCCGCCCGGCGCCATAATCGTCCCGTGAGCGACGAACCAGGCACCCCGGACACCCCCGCGGGCTCCACCGGCGGACCCCGCCCCGAGCCCCTCCGCTTCTTCGGCACGACCTGGGTGAACCACGACGACGGCTACGCCGCCCGCCGGATCGGCGTGGCCGCGGGCTCGCTCGCCGTCGCCGTCGCCTCCTGCCTGGTCCTCCGCCTCGCCTACGAGGGCGTGCAGCTGGCCGACACCGGTGCCTTCGTCTCCGTCCTCGTCGTCGCGATGTTCGCCATCTGCAGCGCCCTGGCCTTCCGCAACACCTGGGAGTCCTTCGGCAAGCGCCCCGACCCCGAACGCCAGGCCTCCCTGCGCGGCCTCCTCGCCATCGGCTTCGTCGGCTCGCTCCTCGCCTACTTCTTCCGCTCCCTCATCGAGGCCCCCGGCGAGAAACTCCACCGAGCCGAGTACGACACCGCCGTCCAGCAGCACGAACACCGCGCCACCCGCCGCTCGGGCAACCCGTCGAAGAAGAAGCGGAAGCGATAGGGCCGACAGAGAGGCTGCCCCGGTCGCGCAGGAGATGCGCAGGCGTCGTCGCCGACGTGCCGGTCGGACAGAAAGCGCGCGGGCACAGGGGCCGGGCCGACCGCCGGTCGCCGGCGAGGGGCGCGGGCACCGAGACCACCCGCCGCCCGCCCGTCAGCCACGCGCTGCCCGCCCGCCAGCCACCAGCCGACCGCCCGTCGGCCGCCCGTGACACCCGGCCCACCCCCCCCGGAAATCTCTGTCGCCCCCGGCCCGCCACCCGGGACCATGGCCGCATGACCACAGGCCAGTCGCAGTCGTATCCCCGGAACGTGATCCCGACCTCGACCCCCGCTCCCTCCCACGCCGCCCGCGCCCGCTCCTTCGACGCCGCCGCGGCCCAGTACGCCGAGAACCGCCCCTCCTACCCGCCCGCCCTGCTCGACGCCGTCGAGGAGGAGGCCGGCCGCTCCCTCAGGGGCGCCCGGGTGGTCGACGTCGGCGCGGGCACCGGCATCGCGACCGCCCTCCTGCACGCGCGCGGCGCCGACGTGGTCGCGGTGGAGCCGGGGGACGGTATGGCGGCGCAGTTCCACGCCACCCTCCCCGAGGTCCCGATCGTCCGCGGCAACGGCAACGCCCTCCCGCTCGCCGCCGAAACCGCCGACTTCATCACCTACGCCCAGGCCTGGCACTGGACCGACCCGGCCCGCTCCGTGCCGGAGGCGCTGCGCGTGCTGCGTCCCGGCGGGGCGCTGGCGCTGTGGTGGAACACCGACGCGCTCGACGTCGACTGGATCGCCGAATCCGCCGACCGCATCAGCCGGTTCTTCGGCATCGACGTCAGGGCGGAGCAGAGCAAGTCCGCCGCCCGCACCGATCTCGCCGACCCCAGCGGCCGCCTCCGCTTCGCCCGCCGTGAGGTCCGCTGGAGCCGCCGCGTCCCGGTCGACACCCACCTCGCCAACATCGGCAGCCACTCGGCGTTCCTCGTCACCCCCGAGGACCGCCGCACCGCCTTCCTCGCCGAGGAACGCGGGCACCTCCTGAAGACCTTCCCGGACGGCGTCGTGGAGGAGACGTACGACGTCCTCCTGCTCGTCGCCCTCAACACCTGAGCGTCGCCGGGGGTACCGGCCCGCGGCAGCGCGTCGGCTGCGGGCCGGTGGGGGCTGGTCGCGCAGTTCCCCGCGCCCCTTGGGGCGCGCTGCCCTGCCGTGGCTCTATAGCCGCGGGAGGCACCCGGCCGGCGCCGGTAAGTGCCCCACCCCCTCGCAACATCTCGGCCCGCCCCGCCCCCAGGCTCCCGCCCGCGCCCCCGCCCCTTGACGCCCCACCCCCTCCCGAGCATTATTCATCACATGGTGAATTACGCGCCGGAGCCGCCCCAGGCCCCCGGCAACTCCGTCCTGCCCCCCTCCGTCCAAGCCGTCGGACTCACCGCGGTCCGCGGCCCCCGCACCGTGCTGCGCGGTCTCGACTTCACCGTCCCGCGCGGCCAGATCACCGGCCTCCTCGGCCCCTCCGGATGCGGCAAGTCCACCCTGATGCGCTCCATCGTCGGCACCCAGGCCAAGGTCACCGGCACCCTGAACGTCCTCGGCCGCCCCGCCGGCCACCCCTCCCTGCGCACCCGCATCGGCTACGTCACCCAGGCCGCCTCCGTCTACGACGACCTGACCATCCGCCAGAACCTCGACTACTTCGGCTCGATCCTCGACCCCACCCGCCCCACCGCCGCCCGCCGCGCCGACGTCGACCGAGTTCTCGGCGAAGTCGACCTCACCAGCCACGCCGACGCCCTCGCCGGCAACCTCTCCGGCGGCCAGCGCAACCGCGTCTCCCTCGCCGTCGCCCTGCTCGGCAGCCCCGAACTCCTCGTCCTCGACGAACCCACCGTCGGCCTGGACCCCGTCCTGCGCCGCGACCTCTGGAACCTCTTCCACTCCATCGCCGCCACCCGCGGCGCCACCCTCCTCATCTCCTCCCACGTCATGGACGAGGCCGAACGCTGCCACCGCCTCCTCCTCATGCGCGAGGGCGAGATCCTCGCCGACGACACCCCCGAGGCCCTGCGCACCCGCACCGGCTCCGACACCGTCGAGGCCGCCTTCCTCCACCTCGTCGACGAAGCCGCCGCCAACTCCCGCACGAAGGAAACGGCACGATGACCACCCAGACCGCGACCACCGCCGCCGCCGACACCATCCCCGTCGGCGCCCTCAACCTCTCCCGCACCACCGCCACGGCCGCCCGCGTCCTGCGTCAGCTCCGCCACGACCCCCGCACCATCGCGCTGCTGATCCTCATCCCCTGCCTGATGCTGGTGCTGCTCCGCTACGTCTTCGACGGCAGCCCGCAGACCTTCGACAACATCGGTGCCTCACTCCTCGGCATCTTCCCGCTCATCACGATGTTCCTGGTGACCTCCATCGCCACCCTCCGCGAACGCACCTCCGGCACCCTCGAACGCCTCCTCGCCATGCCCCTCGGCAAAGCCGACCTCATCGCCGGCTACGCCCTCGCCTTCGGCATCCTCGCGATCATCCAGTCGGCCCTCGCCACCGGCCTGGCCGTCTGGCTCCTCGGCCTCGACGTCACCGGCAGCCCCTGGCTCCTGCTCCTGGTCGCCCTGCTCGACGCCCTGTTCGGCACGGCCCTCGGTCTCTTCGTCTCGGCCTTCGCGGCCTCGGAATTCCAGGCGGTCCAGTTCATGCCCGCGGTGATCTTTCCCCAGCTCCTCCTCTGCGGCCTCTTCACCCCCCGCTCCGAGATGCACCCCGTCCTCGAGGCCATCTCCGACGTCCTCCCGATGTCCTACGCCGTCGACGGCATGAACGAGGTCCTCCACCACACCGACATGACCGCCACCTTCGTCAGGGACGTCCTGATCGTCGCCGGCTGCGCCCTGCTGGTCCTGGCCCTCGGAGCGGCCACCCTGCGACGACGGACGGCCTAGCCACCGCCGCCCACCGTCGGCAGATGCGCCGAAGTCCGGTCGGCGGACAGACGACCCCCGCCCCGACCCCCGGTGCCAGACTGAACCGCATGAGTCAGAAAGTCGCAGTCCTCGGCACCGGCAAGATCGGCGAAGCCCTGCTCAGCGGAATGATCCGCGCCGGCTGGGCCCCCGCCGACCTCCTGGTCACCGCCCGCCGCCCCGAACGGGCCGAAGAACTCCGCGCCCGCCACGGAGTCACCCCGGTCACCAACCCCGAGGCCGCGAAGACCGCCGACACCCTGATCCTCACGGTCAAGCCGCAGGACATGGGCGCCCTCCTCGACGAGCTCGCCCCGCACATCCCCGCCGACCGCCTCATCATCAGCGGCGCGGCGGGCATCCCCACCTCCTTCTTCGAGGAGCGCCTCGCCCCGGGCACCCCGGTCGTCCGTGTCATGACGAACACCCCCGCCCTCGTCGACGAGGCGATGTCCGTCATCTCCGCCGGCAGCCACGCCACCGCCGCCCACCTCGCCCACGCCGAGGAGATCTTCGGCGCAGTCGGCAAGACCCTCCGGGTCCCCGAGTCCCAGCAGGACGCCTGCACCGCCCTCTCCGGCTCGGGCCCGGCGTACTTCTTCTACCTGGTCGAGGCCATGACCGACGCCGGCATCCTGCTCGGCCTGCCCCGCGACAAGGCCCACGACCTCATCGTCCAGTCCGCGATCGGCGCCGCCGTGATGCTCCGCGACAGCGGCGAACACCCCGTCAAGCTCCGCGAGAACGTCACCTCGCCCGCCGGCACCACCATCAACGCCATCCGCGAACTGGAGAACCACGGCGTCCGCGCCGCGCTCATCGCCGCCCTCGAAGCCGCCCGCGACCGCAGCCGCGAACTCGCCTCCGGCAAGAAGGACTAGGGACTTGGTGGAGCCGAGGGGTCTGTGGACCCGTGGGGCGGTGGTCCACCGCCCCACAGGCTCCCGCGCCTACCGCGCAGCGTTCAACGTGGGCTCCGCCCTCACCGCCCCCGAGCCCGAGAAGGCGCCCGGCGGCAACAGTCCGATCGCCCGATAGGCCGTATCGACGATCGGCCGGGCGATCGCCCGAGCCTTCTCCGCTCCATGCCGCAGCACCTCCTCCACATATCCCGGATCGGCACACAGCTCCTTGTGCCTGGCCTGCACGGGCCTCAGTGTCTCCAGCACCGCCTCCGCGGTGGCCTGCTTCAGAGCCCCGTACGAATCATGAACGGCTGCCAGTGACTCAGGGTTCCCATCCGTGCACGCAGCGAGAATCTCCAGCAGATTCGCGACCCCGGGCCGCTCCTCCCTGTCGTACACGACCTCCCGCCCGCTGTCGGTCACGGCCCGCATGACCTTCTTCCGGATCACGTCCGGCTCGTCGAGCAGATAGACGATCCCGGGTCCGGAGTCGTCGCTCTTCCCCATCTTCGACGTCGGATCCTGCAGATTCATCACCCGCGCCGCCACCGCAGGCACGGTCGCCTTCGGCACCACGAACGTGTGCCCGTACCGCTGGTTGAACCGCACCGCCAGGTCCCGCGTCAGCTCCACGTGCTGCGACTGGTCGTCCCCGACCGGCACCTCGTCCGCCCCGTACGCCAGGATGTCCGCCGCCATCAGCGCCGGATACGTCAGCAGGGACAGCCGTACGCCCCGCCCACGCGCCCCCTCGCTCGCGACCTTCTCCTTGTACTGGATCATCCGCCGCATCTCACCGTCGGTCGCCACGCACTCCATGACGTAGGACAGCCGGGTGTGCTCGTCGACATGGCTCTGTACGAACACGGTGCACAGCTCCGGATCCAGCCCCGCCGCCAGCAGCAGCGTCGCCGCCTGCCGGGTGAGCCTGCGCAGCCGGGCCGGATCGTGGTCCACGGTCATCCCGTGCAGATCGACGACGCAGAACAGGGCGTCGGCCTGGTGCTGGTCCACGGCGGCCCACTGCCGCATCGCTCCCAGGTAGTTCCCCAGTGTCAGGTGCCCGGTCGGCTTGATCCCGCTGAAGACCCGTGTCATTCCCACTCCACCTCCTGGTCGGGACCGCCGTCCCCGGCGGCCGGCCCTCAGAGGTTCTGGAGGGAGATACACGAACGGCCGCCGAAGCGGCGGCCGTTGAATACGTACGTGAGCGCGGCCGCCGTCAGGCGGGCCACCACTGCTGGGTACACGTACGCGTAGTCATGCGGTCCACGATACGCCCCGGGGGTGCCGTTCCACCGCGAGTTGACACGCCCCAACCGGGTACGTAGTGTTCTCCGAGTTGTCCGACGTGAGCGCCGACCTCGGTCGGTCCCCGGACAGCCATTCCGCAAGTAGCTACCAGCAATCGGCGATACGTCGTCGGGGGCTTCGGCGTGCGTATTTGCGAAATGAGGAATCCACGTTCGAAAGGACGCGGCCCCGATTAGCTCGGAGGCCGGGAATCCGCTAAAGTCTCACTCGTCGGAACGGCCCAGCGGCCGGGAAGACAACTCCCGCTGACTGGGAATCAGACACCGAAAGGATCTGATAGAGTCGGAACCGCCGGAAAGGGAAACGCGAGAGCGGAAACCTGGAAAGCACCGAGGAAATCGGGTCGAGAAAAGATCTGATAGAGTCGGAAACGCAAGACCGAAGGGAAGCCCGGAGGAAAGCCCGAGAGGGTGA